>JAPLFS010000032.1:0-85000 GCA_026390555.1 Pseudomonadota bacterium | reverse complement strand
CTAATCGGAGAGTAAAAGAGTGCGAAGCTTCCATTTCTTTTTATCTTCCCCCTGCGCGACCCCTTCTCCAATCCTTGCGCACTGGACGAACGTTGCTTCTCTTCTTGCGCTGTTGCGCCAAGCGGGAGATAAGCTCAGTAAGTGGCTTATCCAGGAACTCTTGTACGTCAGTTCTCCCTTCAAGAGCTGTTAGGACCTCTCCAACTGTCTCAACTGTCGATAGGCACCCCTTACGAGGCTCCTTCCTAATCTGATCATAGAGCGACCGGCGTGTTGGGCGTAGCACCAGGCGTGGCAGCTTAAGTAGCCACGCATTGCGCCACCACAGGGTTTTAGCCTGACTCCAGGTGCCATCTAGTAGCACGATCCCCTCAAGCCTTTTCAGGATCGGTCCGGGGCTTTCTATTGGAGCTCCCTTCTTATCAACAACGAAGATAACCCGATCCTTCGCAAGATTCTCTACATGTACGCTACCGAGATAGAGCACCCCCCAGCGTGCATTTTCAGCCTCAGCCCCGACGGCCTTCTTAAGGTTGGGCCAGGAGAGGCCGGTACGTACGATCGCCTTGGGAAAGGTAGTGCGAATAATCGGAGTAGTGCCGATATCAACCCCAGGCTCCTGTGGATGTTGTAAGATTAGGATCTTTGTTTTTGTTGAAATCTTTGTGATGAACTCGCACACACAATACTCTGAAAGACGGTCACAAGCAGAGCATGGCACCTCCTCTTCGATCTCAGGCTGAAGGTCTTTAATGGTCATAATCACGAGCTTTCTTATAATACTACAAGACGATACTATATGACGTTTGCTGGATGTATGACACCCCAGGGAGAGTTGGCAGGGCTCCATTTTATGAATTGTCTAGTAGTTCGAAGAGAGCTTTTGTACCGAACTAGCCCGATATATGGTCTCTCTAGTCGCTAATAGCTCCCAATGCGTTCCAAGATACCTGATGCCCCTGCTCGCATAGGGATAAGGCCAGCGCATGTGCGCTGAGCTCAATACCTCCTAAGTACTCTGGATGGTAGTGTGTCGCTATCAAAATCTTCATGCGATATTCCTCTCAGTATGCGCGGAATATGTGCTACTCAAGACCCCATTGGAGCAAGCTCGCACTCCATATAATCATAACTCTCTAATACTCTCTTGTGTCTAAGACGCTTAATAATAGGGGGCGTAAAGGGACAGATCACCAGAGGCTTAGGCAGCCATGAAAATTGCGCTATCCCCTCCTGTGAGCGATTAAAACGCCACTTCATATTCCAAGCAAGGGACATCGTTGTTGCTGATAAAATAGAAACAGCACAAAGAATCGTCAGGAAGGTCTTGGGTAGTAAAACCCTGCGCTCAGTAAGCAGCATGGCCAGAGCAAATACTATCAGCGGCATAAATTCAGCAAAGTAACGTTGTGTGGCGTGATAATAACTCAGTATAAGGATCGGTTGCAGAGAGAGTAAAACGAGCCCTGCTAGAGCTAACTTTGACCGTATTCGCCCAATAGCTAATAGCCCAAGCAGAAAAAGCACGAATATAAGTGGGCTTACAAAGGGTAGAGTTCCTACATCCTCTCGCCACCAACCTGGCTGTATAAAGATCTCTGGCGGTGAATAGAGGGCGGGAACGGAACGCAGATAGGGAAACGACGAAGAGAGCTGAGAGGGGCGAAATCCGAAATAGGTCATAAAATTAGCCGGTATTCGGGCTAGATTCCACTCCCCACCGAATGAAGAGACCTTAAGGTAAGAGGCAATTCCACCAGGGGGTGAAAAAGCTAACAGACTGTCGTACCTGGCATAGTTATACCAACCCTGTACCGCGATAGCACAGCAGGCAGGTATTATCAGAGCAGCTAGCCGCAAACGGGTTCCAACTTTAAAGCTGCATCTATATAGGTGAGTTATAATCAGAGCTGCTCCAACTAAAAATAGTGGAATGGCGAAGGTTATGCGAGAGAGGAGGGTAATGCCGGCGAAGGTCGCAAACTGCAGATATATTCGAGCGGTGCGTTCATTATAAAAGACGATTCTAAATAGCGCTTGATAGGCACACATACTTCCCGCAAGCGCCCACAATATCGCCTCGTTGAAGAGGGAGGGCCACGCCAGTATTATAAGTAGTGGGCTACCGACTGCTAGCGTTAATGTTAAGTAAAACGCATTTTGCGTATCTGCTAAGCAACCAGCTCGCCTAGCGCCGATGCGTTGCGCCTGAGTAAGGATCGATCGAATACTCAAGGTCGTAACAAGGAATGTTAGTATGCACGAAATACGGGAGATACAAAGATTTTCAAGGCCGGCGGCAATTAGGGGGAGGCGCATAATCGCAGGCCAAGGCCCAAAGTAGACGACGGTTTCTTTGCCGTTATAAAAGCCCTCGCCGATAGCAAGCCTGGCATTAACACCTGCATGACCTGAGAACAGGCTCTTGGCCAGGTCGTTAAAGAGTAAGCCCCCACTCTCCATTCCAAAGAGGTTAAAATCGTAGCGGGTTGCAGTTGCGACGAGTATGCCGAAAGCCACTAATGAGACAGCTTCGCGAAGCGCGCTAGCCAGTACCGAGATAGGGGTAGCCCTTGCTGCTAAGCTGACACTAGGTGTCGAAGTTACGATAAACAGCACTACTATAAACTTATTAGGATTTATCCAGGACCACCACATGACGTAGCATATTGCGCGGTTGCCTGTAACAGGGCTGTAGATTGACAGAAGTCGGTACCATTTAGCTTCTCCCCATCACACTTCGTAGCCACCGCTTGAAAAGCTGGATTCTGGAAGGCTAGAGAGATCTCTATATCTGGGGTTGCTGAGCAGGAGAACTCATCTGGGTTATTAACGGTTGGGGAAGCGGTGTAAAAATCATCAGCAGAGAAGTCAAAGGAGGCGATCTTGGCTGCATAAGCGCTATTCGGAGCTGATGCATAGAATGATTCAGATACTGGACTCTCTATCGTACGGTACTCCGTTGCTCCGTTAAAGCCCTGACCACCATTGAACTCATTCTTTGCACCACCTTCGAGGAAGCGTAGATCTGCCATCGATGAACCGGAGAAGTGACTGATCGAGTAGCCCTTAAAGGCGGACGGCCCTGAGTTATCGCGAAACCGTGAAGTTATTTCGTTGTTTGGCGAGATTTCAAGGCGCGATGCAAATGTTTGAGCTCCATTAATGCCCACGAATGAGGCGCTACGCGAAGTAGCCGAGTCGAATTCATAACTGTTATTAGCCTTTTTAAGGTTTGCAGTGACGGAGATAGCCGATCTGCCGCTATTCCCAAAGGTATGATTTGTGTTGGCAGTAAACTTACCCCCTAGACTGATTTGCGTTGATTCAGAACCAGAAACTGCATTGCCCTCACAAAAATTAATCGTATAGGAGTATTGTAGGCTTTTGGCAGCGTTAGCACTCTCTGACGCTACCTGTATAAATATATCCTCTTGGCCAGTCGCAATCTTTACCAGTCGTGAGGTGCTCCCGGATGGAACCTCAAAAAGCCTAGTAATGTCACCTCCAGGTAGGTTGCCCGATACGAGCGTTACAGCACCAGCATCCACAAGCGCCTGAGTTGGCATGCTCTGCATGTAACAGAGCGAGCTGGTTGTTTCGAGGATATTTGAGAACCCTTGGGCGACGTTCTGAGCCATATAACAGCCGGCATAACCGGAAGACTTGCCATCCTCCTGGCTTGCAAAAAACTGTTGGCAAGAGTCAGCAGTGGGGGCGCCTGAATTAATATCGGCGATAACACCAGCCTTCCAGAAGACGTTCTGCGCGCCCTCGGTCTGGATATCCTTTAGTTGAGGAGGGGTGCCGGAAACATCGAGGGAGGAAACCGAGCCCTTTGCTTTGGCAATGCCACTAAATGAGGGGATATCATCGAGAGAGAACTTCTTGCTCGGCAAGAGTAGCGATTTGCAGCTCTTCTTCTCTGCATTTGAGGCATTGGTCTTTATTACGAAAACCGAACCCTGCTTTTTTACAGGGGTCCACTTTCCCTTCGATACTGCGCACTTCGCCGTGCCAGATGTGGCAACCTTTTTCTTTGTGAAGGTTTGAGCCTGCGCCGGAGCGCACGGTAGGAGGAGTAGGCTGATTGCTGAGATAACCAGAGTAGTGAAGAGGATGAGTTTTTGCATGGCGAAGCTCCCGTTTGTGATTGGACCATATTAAGGATCGCACGGTAAGCCGTCCCCTGCCACTGCTTTTTAATAGCCGTGCCCCTTACTAGTTGTGTGGCGTGCGGAACGTTAGCCGGGTTATGTAAAATATATCTATAATAATAAGCTGGTTAGCGAATGTGCCTGGCATTATGGCAGCTCTCTAAAGTTTATAAGCTTTTCTTAAAGCCATCGATACCGACCAGATAAAACAGGAGCAGCCACCCCTAAGATAAGATCCTCGTAAAATGCAATAAAGCTTGGTAAGCATGCCGAGTCTCTCTATGGTACGGTGAGTATATAATGGCTTCTCAAGCACGAAATAATGAAGAGTTTCCCGCAGCCAGGGGGTGCCTGACCCTCGAACAGCTAGGGCTTAAGGTGCCACGAGTAGTAACCGATCTGCCTATCGCCGATGTACACGCCCAGGCGTCGTACAATAGTGTTCTCGATGAATCCCACACCGGTCTGACCTTACAGGGTAGGTGCGAGCGCGCATGGTACCTAGGGAGTGGACTTGAGCCCAGCATAGACCAGAGAGAGCATCATATCTTGCGCTCCCTCTCTTCGTATATTGGCGCTCTAGGAACGGTTGTGCACGAGGGTATTCGGCGTGTTCTGGATGCGCAACGTGAGCGTCTTAGCCACGATGGGCGGGTTTTAAAGGCGCAGACCCCCTACGATCTTGATCAGATCTTGAAGAGTATTACTGAGCGCTTCCGTTATATGGAGCAGCACTCCTGGGCAGAGTTCTTTCCGAACGGTAGAGCCGATCGAGATCATCCCCGCTTTATTGAGCACTTAAAGATTAAGCACCAATTAGTTGCGGAAGGGAGCCCGCAGCTAGTGAACTTGCAGGAAAAGTCCCCCGATCAGCACACCTTTGTACGCCTTGAAGAGGAGGCGCTGCAGGCCTTTAAGAACTGGCACGAACTTGTCTATTTAGATAAGCAGGACGTATTTAAAGATGACCCCCGCCAGATCGTCCCTAGTGGTGGGCTAGCCAAGATCGATCCGCTCCTTATTATAGAGCTTGAGGAGAAAAACGTAAGCTATGTAAAGCATGATTCGTTTGAGATCCTTGGACTCGGTGGGGTCTCTATTCCGTATTACGAGATCGAGGTGCCGATTGAGCATCCACCGATTGATAAGTTGTCACGGAACGATCTTTCGGCCCGCTTTACATTCCGCGTTAAGACGGTGCTCGACCTAGCATATCTGACCTTTACTCCAGAGGGCGCCCCCCGCTTAGTCGCGATGGATTGGAAAACAAATCGGCTGGATTCATTTTCCGGCGCTCCGTCCTTCGCTGCAGCAGAGGAACATTTAACACAGTTAAAGCACTACGCAGTCTATCTATTACAACGCTACAAGGATGTGTTCCAACGTTTTGCACCTGAGATTAAGCGCGCCTTTGAACGCGCTCACCGTACGATGCCTAAGCTGCCTAATGAGCTTAGCGCTGATATGGTCTATCTTGGAGATCTCTATCTGTATGGTGAGGAGCTTTCGACACCGTATAGATTTAAGCCAATCTGTGCAGCTGATATGGATCTCGATCTATTCGTTGACAATCTGCGAACTCGAATGGCAGCAAAGGTAGAAAAATTCACTAACATAGATCCCCCAGTTTCAAGCCTGCAAGCCTGGGCGCCAACCGGTCTTGAAAATAACGTCTGCCAGAGGTGCAACCAGGCGCCGTTATGCCCAGACGTCTCAGCCGAAATTCGTAAGGAGTGGCCGGTATCATCGGCAGATATGTTGGCGCAATTAAGGCATCCGCGCCGAATTCCTCTGAGCTAGCAGGCTGGATCTGTTGTATCTGAGCTCGATCTGGCGTCCTCCCAGCTCTCTGAGGATGTCAAAGCATTTTTCATCCAGTTGTATTTTTTAATAGCGCTCTTAAATAGGTACCACTCGGGGGTATTGCGCGTTACGTGGTAAAAACACTGCCCAACACGACTGAAGAAATCCTCTCCATCAGGCCTACCAACGCGGCCGATCTGTTGAATCAGCTTCTGCGCATCGGCGTGCATGGTATAAACGTGCGCCTCTGCCGCAGCAGAGAGGTCGTGTCCGACAGAGAGCCTACTAGTTGCAACTATAATATCGACACGCTCGCCCGCCTCCTTTGGCGAGCGTTGAAAGGCCGCTCTAATCTCAGGCCATGAACCGAGCGCTGTAGTCGGTGGTTTTTTAAAACCATCTCGTAATGATTCAAGGTGCGATAGTAATCTGTCTGAGAAACCGTCCCCCTCGCCTGTTACAAACGCTGTGCGTAGGTTAAGAGCAGCAAAGCGGTGTTGCAATCTAATGGCAAGGTACTTAGTGAGGTGTCTGGGCTCAGCAAAGACGATAATACCACGCGCCTGGTCCTTGCGGTGCAGCTCCTCGATACGAGCAAATAGGGCAGCCTCTTTGGGGTGATCTAGCCCAGCTCGTTTTGACATTTCAAGTAGAGCAAGATTTAGAAATAGTGCACGGCGCTGCGCTCCAGTGGAGGGGATCATAGTGGTGGGAAGATTAAAGGCGCGCTCTAACGCCTCAGCGCACGAGGAGGTTTGCAGCAGGTGAATAAAGGGAGTTCCCTCTGCTACTACCCGCACGATGCCGCGATACTCAGGTTTCTTAAAGAAATCCTGAAAAGCTGGAAAGGCGCCCTCTCGACGGGGATTCTCAAGGTAGCGCTGGATCCAGGTTACTGAAAAATCGTGCAAAAAAGCGTACCGACCGGCCGAGGCTAGCAACGCCGCTCGCGATCCGAGGCTCGACATGCGAGCGATGTTAATTGAGGCGAGGTTGAGATCGGTCTTGGCCCTAAGCCCCCGCTCACATAGAGACTCGCCTTTAGCGCGCAGCTCATGTTGTAGAGACTTCTGGATCTCCCGCTGCTTATTTACCTTAGCCTTAAGAAGTTTAACGGTTTTTGAGGGTGGGGCCGCAAAGCTCTCTATATGTGGCTTGCGTTTAAGGGTGAGGCGCGAGTCAAAAAGCGATCTGGCCTCCTTACCTGTGATCTCTCTGAGGGTTGATGTGGCGTTTAGAAGCTGCTCTCTACAAGAAACATAGGGAGCGAAGGAGAGTGAGGCAACCTCACGCAGCAGTTTTAAAATTCCTGGCTCCAGAAATGAATTAAGAAGTTCATGGGTCTTTAAAGGGGCTAAGGCCTCCGGTACAAGCGTTCCTTTAAGGGGCAGAAGTGCGCGTTTCTCCTCAAGGTCAGCAGCATCGCGAGCAGGGGTGCCAGATTGAGAGAGGATCGGCACGCCTGCGGCACGCGCCTCTCGGATCAGGCGAGCCATTGGGTGCGCCCCCTCAGCGCTCTGAAATTCATCAACAACGAGTAGCGCAAGGGAGTCAAAACTGCATTCAGCAGGGGCCTTTGCCACCGTTTTAAGTAACGTTTCCGGTGTGCAGACGATGATCCTATTGGCCGGATCGAGGATGATCTCCTCCCGTTTTTTGAGCGAAGTCTTTCCATGTAGAATCGCAACCTCTGAATCCTTAAGGTCAAGGAAACGGAGGAACTCAGCTTTTGCTTGAGCGCAGAGGTCCACGTTAGGGGTGACGTATCCGATCCGATAGCCACGCAGGCACTCCGCTGGGGTCAGGGGGGAGTTGCCAAGCCGCATGCCCATAATAATTGAGGCTAGTACTGTCTTACCGAAGCCGGTATTGGCCTTTATTAGCCATTGAAACGAGGGCTGCTCAAGCATCCCAAAGATGATCTGTAGCTGATCTTTACGCGGCACCAGGGCGGGCTTAATAATGGTAATACCGAGACGGGCATTAAGCTCCGCCGTTGTTGTAGGAAGGGTTGCAGGGTCTACCCGATGTAGTGCTGCTACAGGGGGGGGAGTGGCTGGGGGGACTAAAGACTCGAGGGTTTCTTGGTCAAAAAGAAATAGCTCCTTAGCCTTGGGTACAACGACCTTGATGGGGGATCTTTTGTGAGGTTTTGCAACTACACTCACTTTGGATGTTACAACGGCCGGGGTCTCGGCCACTGCAGTAATGGGGCTCGGTAGCTTAGGCGTAGTAGGCCCCAGCGTAATAGAGCGAGGAGTGCCATCAATTGCCTGTTGATAGAGCACATGATCAACCCCAAAAAGTGAGGAGTCTGTTCTTAGCACAGCTAGCGAAGCATCTGGAAAGCGTGCTCGAATCTGAGCCAAGTTCTGCGCCGAAATATAGGTTATCTTTGCTCCATCAACTGTAAGGGGGGAGTAGATCAGCACCTGCGAGGGGTTCTCGCAGCGAAGTGTGGTTAGCGCGTTGAGTGGAGCAACAAAGATGCGAGCGTTGCCTGACCCGTTGCTGAGAGTTGTATCGCCCAAGCCCCGTCCGAGGCTCTGTACATATCCTGTGGGGGCTCCGACCAGCGCGCCGCTCAGTCGCGCAGCAAGTTTAGGGGCGTGATCAGCGGCGGTACCGATCAGAAGGCGTTCTTCTAATTGCGAAGTCGAGCGCAGCATTCGAACCCCCTCGTCGATTAAACAGCGCTCCTTTGAGTGCTGCGGCGACGTGGAGTTGCACAGGCGCTCTATAATCGAGCGTTGCCCGCCGATCGTTGTGGGCGTTAAAGCAGCTAGCCTGATAGATTCGATATCTACCGCAGCAAGTTGAGCGTTAAGCGCCTGAAGGCAGAGCGGATGGGTATATAACCTACGTATATGTTGTGGTAAAAGCGCTTCAGAGAGCTGAGTTTCGGCTACCTTTGTAAAAACCCTTGTAACGAAGCTTGCGGTTCCGTACGACGCAAGGAGCGAGGCTATAAGCGCCGTTTCGTGCAGCCCGTTAAAGAGGTCCCGGACCTCTTGTGAATCGGGATGCCCCTGATCTCTCAGAGTAGCGGAGCTCCGCGCCAGGATATCCCAAGATGTTTGGAAGGGCTGGGTTTGTGAGCAGATCTGCTCCTGGAGCGAATTAAAGAGCGGACCAAGGGGCTCTCTGTTCCTTTCAATAATTGGTTGCAGTTGCGAGAGGATTAGGTTCCATAGCTTGGCTAGCGGCTGCATGCCAGCCGTTTGGGCCTGCGAGAGGGAGCAATGCCCGAAGGAGTCGGTGAGCGAGCTCTCCAGTAGAGAGGGGGGAGTTAACTCCCTCCTAGCATATCCATCAGCTTGCGGTGTTAGCATGAAGAGCCCTGAGTCAGACCTTAGTAGTGCTGGTTTTAATCGAATTATTAGAGAATTTCCAGATCAGTTTACAAAGGGCAGGAATGCTAAATTAGGGAGCTTTATCTGGTCGTTATCTGCTCGTAAGAGGGTGTTTAAGGATTTAGGCAATTGATATGTTAAGGAAGGGGAGTTTGTTACCATTGTATGATTGTAATAAAGAGCGAGGGCAGATTCTATGATATTATCAAAGGGGTGGGGTAGTCTTGCACCGCTTTCTACAGGAAACACTCCGGCATTTTTCAGAGATCTGAACACAGATTCGATCAAGCGCGAAGCGCTTTACGCCGGTGTGTACGGGCTCGTTGTTAGCGCCGGCAAGGGGGATGATAAGAATTGCCAAAAGGCGATTGATCACCTTTATCATACCAGCGGCAATAATGACTCTCTATTCAATAACGCAGTGAGGTTAGCTCACGCCCTTACAACCTGCGATCAGCATTTCGCTGTGTTACGTGATTTTATTGCCCCTCTTTGGCAAGAGGGGCTTGATCTCAGCAACCGAGGTAAAGAGGTTGTGGTTTATGATAAGGACCTAGCTGAGGCAATGATCAGTGAAGGGCTTATTAATAAGTACCTACTTTCTCCGCAGACACGCCCGGCTCTAAAAGCGGTAGCTCAAGTTATGTATGGTGTTCTTCAGGAGACCACAGCATGGAGAGCGGGGCGCCCCATACTTGATACGATGTCTCCAGATATAATTGGCCCTCACACAATGACAGGTAATCCTGGCCTGCGTGATCTGACAACTACCGTACTGATGATCGTTCATTTAGCGCGGTTTAATATTATAGGGCAGTTGTCTTCGACCTGTCATGACAAGCACGATAGCAACGCATACATAGGACCAACAGCCTGGGCGGCAAATATGCTAGAGCGCACGCTTATGAAGGAGTTTTTTGAGCTGATAGATCCGATCGAATCTCAAGTTACCCTTAAGTTAGTTGGCACGGTTGCAAGACAGTTTCACTACAGCCCATATTACCTTAACGCTCGGTACGAAGGGTTTAAAAGAGGTATGGAGGCAGCTAAGGAAACGGGAGCTGCAATGGCGAATCTTGAGGAGCTATTATCAGAGCAAAAAAAATTGCGTGAGGAATTTAACTCGACCTCTATACTCGATGCTTTGCCAAAGGCAGATGAATCTACAAGGGCCTACAGGCAGGCCCTCCCGCCATACTTGGTACGATATTGTAATATGCAGAGGGAACTTGTTGGAGGGGTAGCGCTACTGCATCTGACAACCTCCTCGGCGGCCGGATTAGTTGCTAAAGAGATCCCGAAACATTTTAATATTATGGAGCTCTTTAATAACGGAAATACTACAGAGGACTTCGTTAGATGGCGCATCGGAGAGGATAAACAGCTACGCAGCTCCTACAAAACTGGCGCAATTCCCTTTATAGCAGAGGACCTGGGCGTTTCGTCTGAACAGTTCACGGAGATGAATCACCAGATTGAGGAACGCACACTGGCTCTTATGCATAAGCTAGTAGCGTTATGGGAGCGTTATCCGGGGATCTATAGTGCGAGATTTGGTTTTAAGCCAGGATTGTTTGTTGTAGAGCAAGATAATCAGCTACTGCTTTGGGTTGATAAGAGCGAGAGTCATATCTTACGAGAGGCTCTCAAGGGCCCCCGGACTAGTGGGGGGAATCTCTATTACGACACACGAGAGTGCATAGAGGGCAGTACGTTTATGATAGTTTTAACAGTGCAAGAGACTCCACCTCCTCCTCCAATGGTAGTTGAAATTCCAAACGAGAGTATCTGTGAGATTGATAACATATTTATCGCCAAATATTGCGCGCACTTTAGAGACCTTGCCCGAGTCCTAAGGTCATTTAATGTCACGCTAGAGAATGGTGGTAATGGTTCGCATCAGAGGTTCGAACTAAACGGTTCTACATATACTGTCAGTAAGAACCAGCGTGACGGCACGCTGCTTATAGATCGGCATTTAATCCGGCAGATACTAGCACAACTCAAGATAGACGAAGCTGAGTTCGTTTCGAGAGTTAGTAGGGATAGGCGGACTAGCGCTACTCACTAACAGGGCGATTACCAGACTGATTATCATAGTTAGCCTTGGGGAATGTTGCGGTGCCACTTAATGTTTGTGGCTACACGTCGACCGAAGGAGGCCCGGCGGTAGTATACCTCGATAATATCTATTTGGTGGCCCTTAATCCCGTAGCGGCGAAAGAATGGGCCGTTATTTCTTATAAAACTGCGAGAGAGCGCCTCTAGGCGCGAGCGCTTGTCTGGCGTCACGGCGTTATAAGCAGGATATCGCTCCTCTAACCGCTCATGCCTGGTCTTTACCTCGATGATCGCGATAGTGCGCTTATCGAGGGCTATTATATCAGCCTCAAGTCGACCACTTCGCCAGTTGCGTTTCAGGATGGTGAGACCGCGTTGTCTTAGATAGCGCGAGGCTATTCGCTCCCCCCATGGGCCAACATCTCTTGCGGCCCTAAGCTTGCGATAGAAAGAACTTGCATACGATCTGAGTTGATAGATGGGCTTAAAAAACCAGATACGCCAGCGAACGTTCGTCGATGTATGCGGCATGGCCCTAGCTCCAGGATAGCTTGTTTGTGTGCAGGGGTTGGATAGCCGGCATGTTTTTCAAATCCATAACCTGGGTAACGTTGGCCGAGGTCCACCATTAAGCGATCACGCCACACCTTGGCCAAAATCGAAGCGGCCGAGATCTGAACGTGCAAGCGGTCCCCGCCAATAACCGTACGTTGCGGAAGCTGGCAGACGATCGGCTGGTTGCCATCAATCAGAACTAGGTCCGCCTGTATCCGCTCAACCGCTAGCCGCATAGCTAATCTGGTGGCCTGAAGTATATTAATCTGCTCGATCCTTCTCGGTCCTACTGCGATAATCGACCACGAGAGCGCAGTCGCACAGATATGTTCGTAGAGCGCCTCCCTTTGTTGCGGGCGCATAAGCTTAGAGTCTTTTATGGCGGGATTTATATAGTCGTCATGGTAAACGACAGCAGCCGCAACGACCGGTCCCGCTAGAGGGCCACGACCGGCCTCATCAACTCCACATATAAGCATCCGAGCACCCCAGAAAAGAGCTTTGGATCGTTATACTCCGCATATTAGCAGCCTTCAATGCCCTCGATGCTCAGGCGTAATACAAGGTTGGTTGCGTGCTGTAGGCATTAGCGATAGGGTCAAAACTAAGGGTTAACGATCTATGTCCAACAGTAATAAAAACAAGAGCCCCAAAAAGGTTAATAAGCCGGCGGCAAAGAGCAGCACGCTACGAACAGCTGCTCGCCCAACGCCGCGCGTTCCCGGTTCAGGCCGGGCGGGAAAGGGGAGTCGCAGTGAACGACGCAAGCATCTCGATGAACGGCTTCGGCTGCTCTATCAACGAGCGTTACTGATAGAGAACGAGCTTAAGAAACTCGATGAGAACCGCTTCTATCGTGCCTGCATCTTCGGCAGTGCTCGTATTAAGCCAGATACCAAGCAGTACATTGATGTATTTGAGTTGGCACGTTACCTCGGATGGGAGGGGATCGATGTATTGACCGGTGGTGGCCCAGGGCTCATGGAGGCTGCTAATATGGGAGCCCGTCTTGGGTGCGAAGAGAAGAAGACTAAGAGCCTTTCATACGGACTATCAATTCAGCTAGATTTTGAGCCAGAGCCTAATCGCCACCTCGATATCAAGCGCCATCACCATAAGTTCTCCTCCCGTCTTGATGACTTTATTCGCCTTTCGAACTCAGTAGTATGTACGCCGGGTGGAATCGGTACGATGCTGGAGTTCTTCTTCGTCTGGCAGCTAATACAGGTTAAGCACGCAACACCCCGCCCAATTGTGCTTCTTGGTAAGGCTTTCTGGGAAGGTATGCTTGATTGGATGCGGAGTGAGCCCCTAGCCCGCGGATTAATGGGAGAGAGCGATTTCGGAATTATTCATATAGTTGATACTCCAGAAGAGGTGTTTGAGATCATCTCTGCGCACCACAAGGAATTTAGGGCCCGTGTGGGCCATGTCGGAGAGCCAACGTAACTATTCACCATCTGCAAAAGCTGCAAGTAGCTACTCCTCGTCTAGCGCAGATTCTCGCCGCTCTGCCGCTGATCGAATGGCCTCAAGAAATTTGGAGCGAATCACGTCTCTTTGAGTTGCTTCGTCGGTAGTTTCTTCGGTAGTTTCGAAAGGCTCATCCTGCTCCTCTTGCGCTTCATAGGCTGGGGCAGGGTATTCTGGCGGATATGAGGAGCCTGATTTTGCGTCGCCCCCATCTGTTTTGGAGCTTGCGCTCTCTAGCAAGGAGTAGAGATTACCGGAGCGGGGCGCAGCCTGAATTGCGGCGGTGTTTGCCTCTGCTATAGCGACCTCCCCGACTATGCCGTGAACAGTTTCAAGAACTGAAGCTCGGATTACTTCAGGATAGCCGTCTAGGATATATATCTCAGAGGGCAGCACAGCATCTGATTTAGCAAGAGCTACCTGCGAGGCACCCGTTGGATTAACATCTCCCTGTACGATAAGATCTTTGATGTTTGGAACCTTAGCGACAACTTCTGTTTGGGCTGCCTGTTGTAGGTGCAATGGGGCTAGAATAGCTTCTTGGCCCGTTAGTTTTGGAAGCACCCCCATAACTGTAAGTGCAGTTAAGATGCCAACGCTCGAGGCTAGGACCGTTCCTATAACCTTAAATGCGAGGCTGTCGCGGCTTGCAAGCCAGGCTTTGATCAGAGATAAGTCAGAGGATTTTGATTCAACACCGCTCTGCATGGCAACTCCCGCCGCTATGGCTCCTACGGAGAGGGAGCTGGCGGCGCGTTTCTTATCTCGTGCCTTGTCCTCAAGGATCTGTTTCTTAAGGTCTGCCATAAGTTGGTTAGAGTCAGACCCAGCAGCTCCAAAGCCTATAGTTCTTTGAATTGACTGGCCGACCTCAATTCTAGAGATAAGGGCATTGTCGATCCAACACTCCGGCCGATACGAGAGGCTTGGAATCACGAGTAACCCCTGCTGATTTTTTACAAAACTAAGTAGCAGCTCTGCAAAACGCTCCCGCCACTGATTCCCGATACCCTCAAACGGTTCATTCACTATAAGCGCCTTGGAGGGGTCGGCCGTAGCGGCGAGAAGTCGGATGCGACGCTCCTGATCCTGTGCAAGGGTAGAGCATGTTGTATCGATAACGGATTCAAGGCCGTACGAGGTGAGGAGACCAACAAGAGCGTCTTCAAGGATACCAACACCCGTTAGATACTGCCTCGTTGTAAGCCCAGCATACGGAGCTGACTCGCCAAGTCCGATTAAATTCTGTTGTTCAGGGAGATACTCCGCGCCATCAACGGTGACTGAGAGCTTCTCTTTGTCGTGCGATCCGATTAACGCCCGTTGATAGGGGCGAAGATCGGCTGGGGTATTACCGCGAAATACGCAGACACGGCCGGCTGGGCAGTTGATAACATTCAACAGCTCGCCTGAGTTAGATACGGTCTTTATCTGGAGTTTATTAGGCATCCCTTCCCCTTAAGAAGATCCTTCCAACTGTTATTCTTCTGTTATGCGTACTTAGTTACTGTCGGTATACTAACTGTTTTTCATAATAGGCAAAGGGCAGCGTGTTTTTATATCGTAAATCTAGGCAGTTGGCGCGTAGCAGACTTTAAAGCGTGGGCTAAAGTGGAAGAGGCGTTATCATAATAGACTTCGGCAACTCTTTAGTAGGGCGCTGTGAAAAGAGGAGTCGATCGTGTACCGCTGCTTTTTCCAGCGCGCGGGTGCCCTCTGAGCGCTGACCCTTTTTGATTAGGACAACGGAGTAGAGCCCCTCTCCGCATAACGTCACTGCAGTTCCACGTAGCATTTTAAAGGGGGGTGTAATAACACGCATTCCAGGTCGTAACTGCCCACCGTGCTGGAACACAAAAGCGCAGAACTTTATCCTGTGTTTATTAAAACTTAGCATGGCATCGAGTTGTCGACTCAGCTTGGGCTGTGCCCACTCAATAGTGCTGTGGCACCAGTCGGTTTCTGAAGCTTTAAGCATCGGGCAGATATCTGCACGGGTACATGGAAAGAGGGGCGTCAGTTTAGGGCTAGTCTTGGCGAGACCATCCCGGAACCTCATTAAGCGCCGTGAGTGTAGCTGTTGTCCAGGCTCAAGTAGGATTAGAAACCCATCCGGTGCGACCAGTGAGGTTAGATGGGTGATTAACGCCTGGCTTTCTGCCTCGCTAAGTTCAGCCAACGCATTGGCAGCGACTATAACGTCGTAAGAGGCGGTATTTGAAGTTGGTAGGTGTGATACGAAGGAGAGATCTGCAAGCGATTTGCCAGCATTCCAGGAGCTTAGTAGTTTTTTTGCTACGGCACGCATCGGCTGAGAGCTCTCAACGCAGGTAATATTAAGTGGCTGCTTAAGGCTCGCTAGTAGGGCGAGCGAAGCTGTCCCAGGTCCGCTGCCGAAATCAAGAACTCGGAGGGTCTTTTTATTTGATGTGATATGCGGCGTCAGGTGCAGCATCTTGGCAGCGTTAATTGCCAGATAATACAGCGCATAGGCCTGAGCTGAGAGCTCGCTCTTAATTAGTTGCGGTAATTTAGTTCCAACCGAATGTTGTGTGTAAGCGTCGGAAAGTCGCTTTAGCTCCTGTATAAAGGGGCGCAACTCATTATGACCGACATCGCCCTTGAGGTATTGCGCCCAGGCTGCGGGGGAGAGCAGTTGCTGCACAACATGCTGCTCTATCTGTGCGATTGGCTTTGTGGCGTCGAGGGGGGTGAGAGCTCGCATGGGGTTCAAAGTTGGGCAGCATCGCTTGAAATGCAGGCCTTCAGCGAAGATAGTGGAAACTTATCTCCGATGGTCAGTATAAATGCCTCTTATTAGGCATAGATTCTATAGTAGCAGAGAGTATTTGACCTAACTGATCGTTGTCAAGGAGCTGGGAAGTTGGTCTATTACAGTAGGTGGTCGAAAAGCGAGGGATATGCAGGGAAAAATAGTTACTAGAGAAGAGCTAGTTAGGCTTCGTGAGGAGCTTCGGTCGGCTGGAAAGCGGGTCGGGTTTACCTCTGGGGTGTTCGATATAGTTCATCCTGGACACGTTGAATACTTAGAGCAAGCACGCTCACAGGTTGACGTACTACTGGTTGGACTCAATTCAGACAGCTCAGTTAAAGCCAATAAAGGGGAGACCCGTCCGATCGTCCCACAACGTGCACGCGCCGAGGTCGTAGCTGGCTTACAGGCGGTAGACTACGTATTTATCTTTAGTGAGCGCAATAACAACCTAAATATCGAACTCATTAAACCGGACGTATACCTTAAGGCGGGCGATTATTCACCCAATCAACTGACGTCGAAACAGATCGTGGAATCTTACGGTGGAGAGGTCAAGCTAGTACCCTTTAGAGCGGGACACTCTACGACCGAAATCATAGAGAAGATCTCCCTGATGGCTCAGAGCGAGGAGGGGCAGCAGATCTTTTACGAACGACGCCCGGCCATCTTCGTTGATCGGGATGGTACCATTAATGAGCACGTTGAATACTTAAGCGACCCCAAGCTCTTTCGCGAGATCCCTGGAGGGTTAGCGGCGCTTGCGAGGCTACGAGGGCTTGGTTACAGGATAATAGTTGTCACGAACCAACCTGGTATTGGGCTTGGATACTTTTCGCGAGAGGATCTATTTGCAGTTAATAGAGAGATGCTGAAACAGGCATCCCAGGCCGGCTGTGCTATCGATAAGATCTACTTCTGTTCGCACTCAAAGGCGGATAACTGTGAGTGTAGAAAACCGTCGCCGTATTTTCTTAAGCGCGCAGAGCAGGAGCTAAATATCGATCTATCAAAAAGCTTTATGATCGGAGATATGAGCCCCGACATTCAGTTTGGAAAGAACGGAGGATGTCGCACCGTACTCGTTAAGACTGGGCGAGGAGGTGAGGACGGCATTTGTCAGGTAGCGCCGGATTACGAAGCGCCTAACTTGGCCGAAGCGGCTGCGTGGATCGAAAAGCAGGGGGCCGTAGTGACAGGGCCCTACGGCGGTGCAGTAAAAAAAGAGCCGAATCTGGGTGATAACTCCCTTACAGTAAGCGACAGGCTAGCGACAACGATCGGATATGATTTTAATACGCTACTCGGCTCCATCTTGGGGTGTGCAGCGCTGATCGGACAAAAAACCTCGGGGCGTGATGGGGTTTCTAGCGTCGATGATGTTTTGGAGATCCTGCGCAAGGCAACCAATCGTGGACTAGCACTCTCAAAGAAGCTACTCAGCAGCGCCCGCAATAACGAATTTACTCGTGCCCGTAAGTCGCTCTTGTCATGTGTTAACGCAGTCGTTGAGTTGGTTTCGAGTACGCGCAGGGGGGAGTGCCAGATTGAGGTGCTCTGTCCTCAGGATGTAGAGGTTAAGATAGCGGATTTTACGGTAGTTCAGATGTTACTTGAGCTATGTGAGAACTCTTTAGATGCCATGCAGGCCCTGCCGGAGCGTTTTATCCTCTTCCACATTGATCGTGTGCAGCTTGCAGATGATGCCAACCTTCTAGGTCTCGCCCCCGGTATATATGGGAGGGTCAGCATCGTCGATCACGGGGAGGGCATTAATGACGATCCGCGCATGGTTGCCGTGCAGCCATCCTTCTCCACAAATACCAGAGAGCTGCAAGGGGGACTCGGGCGCAGTATGTTGATGGCGCAGAATGTAATGAAGAGGCACGGGGGTACTTTGGTGCTGGCTTCACGCCGAGAGGCAGGAACTAATATTGCGCTCTATTTTCCTGTCGTAGCTGAGTAAAGGTGAATAGTTAGTAACTAGTCAGCATATTCCAGAAATATTCGCAAACGGTAATGACACTCAATAGCCCCTAAGGGGCCGATTTGCGGAGCAAATCGTGGGGGTGAAAACATTAACTGGTCACAAAATCTGCCGTCCCCGATCAGGGGACGACCAATCGAATTACCTATCAAACTTCGCCGTAATCTAAGTAGCTTGAATCGCAACATTAAACTACGGTGACCAGTTACAATAGTTACTTGCGCTGCTTCTTGATTGTCCTGCTTTTCTTAGCGCTCACTTTGTATTTACCTGAGGAGCGGGCAGTACTTTTTTTAACAACGACCGGCTCAAGTGGGGTAATGTTAAAGAACCTCTGAAAGATCAATCTTCCGAGGTGTGAGGCCTTTGAAGCGTAACGGGGATCGACCGTAATAACCGCCACCGCCAGTTGTGGATCGTTGATTGGAGCAGCGCCGATAAACCAGTTATTAAGACCGATTGGGTTGGTGCCTTTAAGGGTGCCGGTCTTTGCTGCAACGCTCAAGTTTCCAAGGGTGGCGCGTGAGCCTCGCATAAATTCTCGCCGACTGGTCCCAACGGTTGTTGTAAACTCCATCATCTTCAGTAGGTCCCGGGCTGTTGCAGGCTCTACGGCCCTGTTAAGGCTATCGGGGGTGTTTCTATGCAGCACCAGTCCATCCGGTGATACGATCTTATCAACTATATGCGGACGGGGCAGGAGCCCGCCGTGAGCAATCCCAGATGCTATTGTTGCTGCATGGATCGGGCTGATTCTAACCTCGCCAAAGCCCGCCGCAGTTCTGCTGATCTCGTAAAGATTATCCTGTGGAATAGATGCCAAACTAACACCGAGCGGGGCTTCAAATCCAAGCGGCTGGTTGAAGCTGAATCGGCGCGCATACATCGAAAGGATAGAGCCGTTTAAATAGCGCGACCCAAGGTGGCCGAAGACCGGATTACAGGAGCGTCCGAGGGCCTCGCCGACGCTCATTACACGGCGGTCTCGTCGTGAATCGGGGAGGTAGTTATATTCGTTGAGCGTGTATGTGCCGCCACGAAACGGGATGAGCGAAGTAGGGGCGATGCCGGCCTGCTCAATGGCTGCTGCTGCCGTTACTACCTTAAAGAGCGAAGCTGCGGGAAAGTCAGCGTGGTACTCTATGTTGGGGATCGTTTTAGACTTGCCAGCGATAGCAAGGATAGCACCGGTGCGTGGATTCATCGCCACAACCGCTACGTGATTCGCTTGGGCCTCAGCTACAACATCGCTTACAAACTCCTGTAGCTCCGGATCTACGGTATAGAAAACATAGTTGTTGTTCTCCGTGATGTTTGCGTAATGCTCTCCGATCCGGCCATCTAGGATCGGGCGCTGGGAGAGGGTTAGTGCGCCCTCTGTACCTGCAGAGATAGAGATCTGCTTAAGGTGTGGCGGTGGATATATCCTACCAACAGCAAGATCCTGGCGCTTCAACGCCAGTAGCTCTCCGTTATCGAGGGTGGTTGGTTGAGATCCGCGGCTAACGATCATGGGCTCTGAGGAGATCGCTGAGATCTCCTCAGACGCTACCGGGTCGGCTGCAGTGGCGGTATCGCTGCTGCGGGGGCTCGGCATAAGGACTATGGCTAAGAGGGCAGTAACGCTTAGGGCCACGAGCCAGAGCTGTTTTTGTGACCAATGGTAGCCGTTTGGTTGTTGCCGCATCATTAACTCTTAACTCTTAACTCTTAACTCTTAACACAGTTGCAACACTAAAGGTTTAAAAAACGGGAACTATTCACCTTAGTTTACTCTGCAAACTCGCTCCTTGATAGGGGCTACCGCACAGGAATATGATCCGGTGAATAGTTGTTCTTGCTGTATGAAAATAAGTGCAGTACACCATCTATATGGTTTGGCCACTTAAAAAACGCACCCTTACTGCAGCACACGAAGTTAGCCCATCTGTAGAGACTATCTCGTCGCTGGGCACAACTCTCTCAACCGGACTACCTGAAAACCTGGACGCTCTCAGCGCCAGTTCGGCTAGGAGCTCGCGGAGCGTAGCTACCGCTTCAATCCCCGGTGCTTATGTTGTTCCAAGTGGTTATCGGATTAAGGGTGCTATATTTACTACAAGGCCGGTGGTGGTTCACGGCGAACTCTCAGGGCCAGAGGTGCGCACGTCCCAACTCTTCGTGACCCCTGGAGGACAGCTTAGCGCGCCAGCCACGGTAGATCGTGCAGTTATTGGCGGACTCGTTGCGGCACCACTGGTCGCGCGTGATGTGGTGGAGGTGCTTGCTGGGGGCCTCATTAGCGCTAGGCTTGAATCCCGTAGCCTAAAGGTGCTGCCAGGTGGAGTTATCTCCGGAGTAGAGCTCTCAGTTGGGGCGTGAGGCAGCGAGTACTCGTGAGGCAGCAAATACTATAGACTGCCCAATGCTATAGCCTGGGTTACAGAGAATAGTTCACGGAAAATGGATCGCAGCCAGTAGTTTAACCGAAGGGCCAAACTAGCTCGCCCAGACTAGCTAGCCTGTGGTCCACCACTAGTAGCAGCAGTGTAAAGGGTCTTTATGCGTGTCGCCTTGCCCCGTAGAGGTCTGATGTAGAAGAGTCGAGCCCTACGAACTCGCGCACGAGTAACTACCTCGATCTTTTCGATGCGTGGGCTGTGCAATGGAAATGTTCTCTCTACCCCGATGTTGTATGAAATCTTGCGTACTGTGAACGATGCATCTGGATGCTCGCCTTTAGAACGCTTTAAAACCACACCCTCGAACACCTGGATACGCTCCTTAGTGCCCTCGACGATCTTGGCATGAACTCTAACGGAGTCCCCGCTCTTGAATTTCGGAAGGTCCGACTTGATGTATGAGCTGCTGATCGATCTGATCGCACCATCAAGGGTTATCTTAGTATTCTTCTTGGTAGAAGTAGCAGTAGTAGTAGCGGTCTCTTCGCCGGCGGACATGTAGGTATCTCCGAATTTACAAACAGTAATGGCAGCTTAGGCGCCTGCCAAAAATTGCAGCTTAATCAAATAACAGACGGTGGTTGTAACATATTAAAAATCGTAGTTCAATCAATCGGGCTCTGGTAAGCTACACGACAGAGTCCCCACAGGCTATCCCGAGCAATAAGCATAACTAGCTGAAATTCCTAGAGGAGTTCTTTTGAAGGTACTAAGTCAGATAATTCGCAAAGTTAAGCGTAGAAAAAGTTCTCGACCAACTTGGTCAAAAGAGCAGGAGATTCGTTATCGCGATCTCCTCTCGCAGCTTGAAGGTTTAGGGTACGTTGTGCGCCGTGAAGAGCTTAAACGGGGGCATTGCTGGAAGGTTATCAGTGGGTCGTGTCGCTCGCTCTCTCAGAGGATGGTCTTTATTGATAGTCGTCTGAGCCCAGACGATCAGATCTCATTCCTTCTCTCTAAAGTTCAGGAGGCGGCGCCAGGGCCAGGGCCGGATCAGGGCCAAGGGCCAGAGAGCTTCCCACAGTTAGCAGCTCTGCAGGCAGTAGTGCCGCAGGCAGCGTAAAGTTATAAACTTAGCCTAACGCCCTGAATTAAGACCTCCCACCAAAATATTACCCGAGTGATATAGTAGGAGCATTTTTCCGCCATAAACATTGCTATGGTACACTAGGCGCTGCCATTATCACGCCTTGGCTTATAGTAGGGTTTGTGTCCCATGGATGGCCGCAAAACAACTCGCCCCGCCAGTTTCTAGGGAGTTCTAATGATCTTTGATTACCTGTTCGGTCTGTTCTCTAACGATCTAGCGATCGATCTCGGAACTGCCAACACTCTCATCTACCAGAAGGGGCGCGGTGTTGTATGTAATGAGCCATCGGTGGTTGCGGTACGCAATGATGGGAGCAAGGGAAAGAGAAGGGTTGTTGCTGTTGGTAGTGAGGCCAAGCTGATGCTCGGGCGCACGCCGGGCTCAATCACCGCTATTCGTCCGATGAAGGATGGTGTCATAGCAGACTTTGAGATGGCTGAAGAGATGCTGCGCCATTTGATTCGCAAGGTCCATAATCGCCGCACATTGGTACGGCCGAGGATTATTATCTGCGTTCCGCACGGGATTACAGAGGTTGAGAAACGCGCGGTTCGTGAATCCGCAGAATCGGCAGGAGCGCGTGAGGTCTATCTGATCGAGGAGCCGATGGCAGCAGCTATAGGGGCTGGGCTACCTATCACCGAGGCGTGTGGTAGCATGATCCTAGACATCGGTGGTGGAACAACTGAGATCGCTATTATATCGCTCAAAGGAATAGTGTACTCCCGTTCGGTACGGGTTGGAGGGGACAAGATGGACGAAGCGATAGCAAACTTCGTGCGTCGTCGTCACAACGTTCTGATCGGAGATCGTACCGCAGAGCAGATTAAGATTGCGATTGGTAACGCCTTCCCATCAAATGAGGAGCTACATGTGGAGGTTAAGGGTAGGGATCTTCTACAAGGTATTCCCAAGGCCGTGATGGTCTCCGAGTCCGAGGTCAGAGAGGCGCTGATTGAACCGATCAACCAGATCGTTGAGGTGGTAAAGATCGCACTGGAGAAGTGCCCGCCAGAGTTGTCCTCAGATATAATAGATCGTGGTATTGCTATGGCTGGTGGGGGAGCCTTATTGAGAAATCTCGATAAGCTAATTACGCAACAAACAGGGATACTGACCACCGTCGTTCAGGATCCACTTTCTGCTGTTGTAATCGGATCGGGAGCTGTGTTGGATCAATTTGATGTGCTTAAGGATGTTGTGATCCAGTAGTGATGATGGACTTGGGGCTATTTTGCGAATTTATGTAATTATTTACCCAAGATGATGAGCGTCCCCAATCGGGGGACAACAATAAAGGGTGAGAGAGAGTACAAAGACCCTCTCCTATAAGCATTAACGAGTAGAGCAGTAAAACATGGTAAATAGTTACTTCTCAGGCATATCAGAACGGTTTTCGGTCTTAGGGCGAGTGACGCTCTCATCGTTTTGCTTGTTGTGTGCCGCATTTTTTCTCACAGCCTACAGTTCAAGACACCCTGAGGTTGCACGCTCTGGAGGGGTACTGGTTTCGGAGGTTGTGGCCCCAATTCACTCTGCTATCGTGATTGCGCGTAGTGGCGGCCAAAACCTCTGGTTTCGCTATCTTTACCTGGTAGGTGCTGCAACAGAGAACGGCTCCTTGCGTGAGCAGTTGCAGCGCACAGAGGGCGCTCTTGCAGCTATCAGTGAGGTACGCCAGGAAAACAATAGACTGAGAGCGATACTTCAATTTTCATCCAATACGTCATTAGAAGGTGTCGTTGCCGCAGTTATTGGGGAAGAGCCTAGCGGATGGGTGCGAGGCATACTCATTAATAGAGGAACCTCGAGTGGAGTTATGGTTGGGATGGCGGCAGTGCACGCACGTGGTGTGGTTGGACAGGTGATAGCAGCGGGGCCAAATTCAGCACGCATTCTTCTGATAGACGACCACTCAAGTGGAGTTGATGCCATAGTTCAGGAGAGCCGCGTGCGCGCGATAGTTGCCGGAACAGGACCCTCTAGCTGTGAACTTAAGTACATAACCAATGAATCTGCGATACGGCCAGGCGAGATCGTTGTTACCTCTGGAATGGATCGTATTTATCCTAAGGGGTTAATTCTAGGCACGGTTATCTCGGCGCACCAAAATAACGCGCTGCTATTTCAGACCGTCCAACTAAAACCAGCCGTAGACTTTGCCAAGCTTGAAGAGGTGCTGATCATAGCTAGCGAGCAGGTGACAGAAACTCAGAGCCCACTGCCCCTTCCTAAGCTGGCCTCCTCTGGTAAGGCCAGTCCTATTAGGAGAAGATCGTGAAGATAGGAATATTGATACTGATCGGTCTGTGCGCGCTTATGGCGCAGGGCGTATTGGTGCAGCTTGGACTGCCTGCATATGCAACGCCACAATTGTTATTGCTCGTAGTTGTTTACCTCTCATTCTCTGATATTAGCGTACAGGGGAGCCTGGCGGCTTTTCTTTTGGGGGTTATGCTGGATCTCTCTACCGCGATACTTGTAGGGCCGTGGGCCGGAGCTTTTATTGTTGTTTATGGCGGTCTGGTGCTGCTCTCTCAGCGGCTCTTCATCGAATCTGGAATTGTCGCATGTTTCGTCTCGTTTTTCGCGACGATCGTATCAGGAGCCTTCTATACGCTGCTTAGTCAGCAGGGAGATATTCTTGTATGGAGCCATGCGGCACAACTTTTCGGGCAGGCGTGTGCTACGGCAATTGTCGCACCCTTTGTTATTTCATCCCTTTCTCATCGTTTCAAACGGCGCAGCGCATCCCTACCAGGGCGTATGTCACAGCCCACTGCTATTTGAAGAACGTGAAATGGTAAAACATGGTGAATAGTTACGAGCGTTCAACACCAAATAATACCTTCAGAATCTGGGTAGCGTTTGGTTTTGTGCTGCTATGCATCTCTATCCTTATATTAAGATTGTGGTATCTGCAGATCGTTAGAGGCGAGTTCTTTAGGGATAGATCTGAGAATAATCGCCTGCGTATGATCTACATCCCACCGACACGGGGCATAATCTACGATCGGAATGGTGAGGTGCTAGTGCGTAATCGCCCCTCCTTTAACGTCGATCTGGTGATAGAAGATAGCCCTAACCCGCAGCAGACAGTGGCGGATCTGGCGCTGATTGTGGGAGAGGATCCTGGACCTCTGCAGGAACGTGTCTTAAAGGATGGTAAGCGCAGACGTTTTGAGCCGAAGTTACTAATGCGCGATGTTTCACGCGACCTGGTCGCAAAGATCTCAGCACAGCGCTACCGCTTGCCTGGTATCGCCATCAATGTTGTATCAACCCGTGAGTATTTATATGGGGAGATGTCGGCGCATGTTCTTGGATATATCCGTGAGGTCTCAAGTGAGCAGTTAAAGAGCCCGGCCTACAGTAACTACCTGATGGGAGATCTAGTTGGACAGTACGGAGTAGAAGCGAACCTTGAACGATACCTCCGCGGAGAGCGAGGCTCACAAGCTGTGATCGTCAATGCTCTTGGTAATAGGATTGGCGAGGCATATCTGAACGCGGAGAAGCCTGGTAGCAACGTTATGCTAACGATCGATCGCAAGATTCAAGCAGTGGCGGATCAGGCGCTAACGGGGCTAAAAGGGGGTGTTGTTGTTATGGATGTGCGCAGTGGTGATATCCTAGCACTTGCATCTGCCCCGCGTTATCATCCCGCCATCTTTACAACTGAGATTTCAAAAGAGGCCTGGAGTGATCTGATAGATCCAAAAGCCAACAGACTTTCAAATCGAATATTGCAAGGGGCTTTTCCTCCAGGATCGGTATTCAAGATATTCGTAGCAGCAGCGGCGCTTTCTGAGGGGGTGATAACACCGAGTGAAAAGATAAGATGCCCCGGCTATCTGAAATTTGGCAAGCGAGCTTTTCGCTGCCACAAACATTCTGGGCATGGTTCGGTAAATCTCTTTGAAGCGATCGTTCAATCGTGTGACGTTTACTTCTATACCGTTGGGCAACGTTTAGGTGTTGATCGTATCTATCGTTATGCTCACGATATGTTCGGCTTCGGAGAGCCTACTGGTATCACGCAGGGTGAGGAAAGTTCAGGGATCGTTCCATCAACTGCTTGGAAGGCGAGTTATTTTAAAAATCCCGCTGATAAGAGGTGGTTTCCAGGAGAGACCTTACCAGTTGCTATAGGGCAGGGTGCCGTATCGACAACCCCGATCCAGATAGCACGCGCCTTAGCAGCGGTTGTAAACGGGGGTAAGATTATCCGACCACGCCTTGTAAAGAAGATCGTTGCTGGAGATGGTCGTATGCTCGAGGAGGCCTCGGCTGAACCGGAGGTTGTGAGAACGGTAGATCTGGAGCCCTCCATATTAGAGCAGCTAAAGGCAGCGATGGTAGGTGTGGTCGAGGATCGGCGCGGCACTGGCCATAAGGCCGCATTGCCTAAGGAGTTTCACATCATGATAGGAGGGAAGACCGGCACGGCGCAGGTAGCTTCGCGCGAATCGGGCATTAAAGATGAGGACCATGCGTGGTTTGCTGCATATGCGCCAGCTGATAAGCCCCAGATTGTTGTGGCGGTAATCCTAGAGAATGGTGGGCATGGGGGGGCTGCAGCGGCTCCGGTTGCTAGAAAGATATTTGCCGCGTATTTTGGCGTTCCAGAAGAGATTCCTGCTGTACCGAAGATTAGGAAGCAGCTTGCACGCCCAGCTCCTTCCCCGGCAGCTATAAATTAAGGGGTATTTAGGAATAGTGCGATGATTGCATTTGATCGAAGACTACTCTCTCATTTTGACTGGACCCTTTTTTATCTCGTGCTCCTGATATCGCTGTGTGGTCTCGTTGTGCTCTATAGCGCTGGGTATCATCCCGACTCAGAGGTAAATCTCTTTGGAGTAGCTTCATTTGAGTTTGCTAGCGCTGCCTGTCTTAAACAGGCGGTTTATATCATCGTTGGACTCGTCCTAATGGCGATCGGCATGAGTATACCGACACAGTTATTTTATCATTATGCGTTTATACTGTATGCGCTATCTATGCTGCTTCTTTTTGGGGTGGCGGGATTTGGGGTTGTTGTTAACGGCTCTAGGCGCTGGCTCGATCTTGGGGTGGCTAATCTGCAGCCTGCTGAGTTTATGAAGCTTGGTTTAATCCTTACCATGGCGCGCAGGCTGTCACAGAGCCCTCCACGCGATGGTAAGGCGTATCGGCTTGTTGAGCTGATAGTGCCGACGATTGTTATAGCTTTGCCGATGGGGCTTATTATGCAGCAGCCGGATCTCGGCACCGCGCTCTCGCTCGGTACGGTTGGTATCGCGCAGATCCTTTTTATGGGGGTGAGGCCGAAAGCGTTGCTAACGATAGTGGTGACGTTACTTGTTTTGGCTTATCCGGCCTGGCACACGCTGCACGAATATCAGCAGCGGCGTATCATCGTATTAGTAAATCCAGAGAGCGACCCACAGGGCAGCGGGTACCATATCACACAGTCAAAGATAGCGGTTGGTTCCGGAGAGCTATTCGGCAAGGGGTATGGACAGGGCACGCAGACGCAACTTGAATTTTTGCCGGAGCATACGACCGACTTTGTATTTTCTGTGTTGGCCGAGGAGTGGGGCTTTGTAGGGTCGGTATCGGTTATAGCACTTTTCTTAGCGCTTGTGTCGGTTATGCTAAGGATCGCTAGTCGTAGTCGTGATCTTTTCTCATGTTTAGTTGTTTTTGGTATCACGGCGCAGTTTTTTGCCAATATCCTTATTAATATAGGGATGGTAGTTGGACTAATGCCGGTTGTTGGAATCCCTCTGCCCCTTATAAGTTATGGGGGGTCGGCGTTGCTCTCACTGATGTTCGGGCTCGGAATAGTGCAGGGGGTTAGTATGCGTCGCTCGATGTTTCGAAGTGGTTGATTGAAGGGTTATCGTTCTATGAAGATACTAGCGTACCTGCTTACCTATTCAGCTATCGTCATGGCCGCGCATGTTACAGCAGCCTATGCGCAGGGGGCAGCGACCGATCTGATCAAGCCTACCAGTATTAATCAGATCGACCGATTTATGGACGCTATTCGCTCTAGCGTGCCATTGATTGTGCCTCAAGAGAATCAGAGTCAACAGGTAAAGGGGGACATATCTGGCCTCTGGGCGGGTAGTATAACCAAGGTCACGAGCGATTTTGGTCCCATTACTCTTAAATTTCGTCCCAAAACTGCGGCGCTCTTAGAGCGAGGAGCTACTGGGGACAGCTCAGGAGAATCGCTCTTAGAGAATTTCCAGGTCGTAATATCGCAACGCGGCGCAAGGGTAGTGGTTCAGCATAGCGAGGTTGAAAATAAGCACGATCTGGACGGGGTGCACGCCTACATAGACAAACTTCAAGATCCAACCAGAACCTCCTTTGTTCGTGGTCGTAAACAGTCCGGCATGTATATCTCAATACCAATTGCACAGGATCATGTAAGCGGATGGGGTGTATATATCTGTCCACGCGAATTCTCATATGGAGTTGGAGTGCATGGGCGAGTTATTGACCTAAAGCCATCTTCCTATGAGCTCTCTGAGGCATCCTTTGAGGCTGAAGCAAAAGCTGATGGGGCGCTTGCTACGGCGGGGCAAAAGGGCCGGGTGATAGTCAACATGGAGATCTCAGCCGGCCTGCCGACGAGCGATATAGTTCGCGATGATGCGATATCAACTTTACCGCGCGCAACGGTCATATACATTCCGAAAACTAAGTTCGAGCCGTTTCGTTTTGCACCCTTTAATGATGTGCAGCAGGGCGTTGTCAGCCTGGTTGAGATGCACACTAAGGCTGGCTACATTAGAAGGCAGTATTTCAGCCATCTGCGCTATCTTCATAAGAGCGAGGAACCCTCGCCGGTAAACCTGGTAATCAATAGGCTAAGGGTCGAGAGGGACACAGGGGAGTGCTATATCCTACTAGAACAGCGCTATAGTTGGACAACCTACGATAAGCAGGCACCACCCTTTCAATAGTTACATAGGCCACTTTAACTTCACGACCGTCTGAGGTAGCTTATAAGCACGACCCTACAGACACAGTTTCGAGTTCAAGGAGGCAGCATGGCCGTTATCATCGATGATGTATCCCATACCTTTCACGAATACCTGCTCCTGCCGGGCTTGACCGACCAGCAGCATGTGCCTGGGAACGTCTCTCTTAAGACCCCCATTCAGCGCTTCCGACCTAGCGAGGGTTTAAAGGCAACGCTTAACACTCCGTTTGTGTCTGCCGCGATGCAGGCTGTATCCGGCCCTGAGTTAGCGATCGCCCTGGCAAGAAAGGGGGGCTCTGCCTTTATCTACTGCTCACAATCGATCGAGTCGCAGGCTGCCATGGTAAAGCAGGTCAAGGAGCACAAGGCGGGCTTCGTTGAATCTGATTCAAACCTAGCGCCAACGGCGACTTTGCAGGATGCGATGAACCTGCGTCGCAAGACCGGACATTCGACCATCGCCATTACGGAGCGGGGCGAACGGAACTCAAAGTTGCTCGGTATTCTTACGAGTAAGGACTTCTGGGAGTATAAGGATGATCTCTCGCTCCCTATACAGGGATTCTTTACCCAGCGAGATAAGCTTGTGATGGCCGAAGAAGGGGTAAGCCTAGAGCAGGCAACAAACCTACTCTGGAAGAATAAGAAGGAGTGCCTGCCGATAGTTGATAAGAACGGCAACCTAAAGGCGCTAGTATTTAGAAAGGACTACTACGATCACCAAACATACCCTGATGAGCTAACCGATAATCGCAAGCGGCTCTTCGTTGGCGCAGCGCTCAATACCTATGATTATATGGAGCGTGCTGCAGCGCTGCTTGAGGCTGGGGTCGATTGTTTATGCCTCGACTCATCTGATGGATATAGTAAGTGGCAGGCCGATGCTGCAAAGCAGCTACGCAAAAAGTATGGTAGCAACATAATCCTGGGTGGTGGAAATATCGTCTCGGCGGACGCCTTTAGATACATGGCAACGGAGGCTGAGGTCGATTTCGTAAAGGTCGGAATCGGTGGAGGCTCGATCTGTATTACGCGTGAGCAGAAGGGCATCGGGCGTGGCCAGGCGAGCGCTGTGATGGATGTTGCTCGTGAGCGTGACAAGTTTCTTAAAGAGAACGGGACCTACATACCGATCTGTTCCGATGGTGGGCTCAACTCAGATACGCAGGTGATTATAGCGCTTGCGATGGGTGCAGACTTCGTAATGATGGGCAAGTATTTTGCGATGACGGAAGAGAGTCCGACCGCAAAGATCGGCCACAAGGGCCGACTCTACAAGCCTTATTGGGGAGAGGGATCGAATCGTGCTCGTAACTGGCAGCGCTACAAACAGAGCGAGGCGGAGCAGCTAATCTTTGAAGAGGGGGTGGATGCCTACGTTCCCTACAGCGGCACACTCTCTGATAAGATGGAGGTATCGCTTGTTAAATTAAAATCTACTATGTGTAACGTAGGCGTTCTATCGCTCAAAGAGATGCATGAGAAGGCGCAGCTTACCAAGGTATCCGAGATGACCGTCGTTGAGGGAGGAACCTCAACGGTCGAGAGGCTGGATCGTATGCAGACGAATGCAGACTAAATTATTCGCCAGAAAATTGGTGATTTCTCAAGCAGGAGTACCGTAGCTGTGTGGTTTACGCGCGAACAATTTGAGATCTGTAACGAGATTAAACGGTGGGGATTACAGCCGCGCTGTGAGACAGGTGATGTCGTTGTGCGAGGCTTCGCCGATCTAGGCTACGAGGAGTTTCAGGTGTTACCCGGCCCGAAGCTGCTATCACTTACGGCTGGCACAACCAGTGCGCTGCCTGCTGAGTATGCTTTGCATCTCTTTTGGATCCCATCGGTGGATGAAAGCATAGCTCTTATGGAGCAGCTTGGAGCTGCTTGCATAACCTGTGAGCGTAAAGATGGGCGCGAATGGCTTGTACAGGCGCAGTATAACGGAGAGATCGAGACGCAGCGCGCTCGAATGTTGCATGAAGCGCTGCTGAAGGTGCTGCTCTCCATATATAAGAGGCGCTACAATGAGTAAAGTTATACTTGCTTCAGCGTCACCCCGTCGACTGGAGTTGCTACAACAGGCGGGCGTAAGCTTTACCGTTGTTGTATCGGGGTGCGATGAGACTCCGGTTGCGGGTGAGTCGGCTCAAGAGATGGTAGAGCGGCTAGCGCTGGTCAAGGCGCAGGCTGTGGCGCTACTTCATCCAAATTCATTCGTGATCGGAGCTGATACTACCGTATGCATCGATGGGCGTGCTATTGGAAAGCCTGAGTCAGAAGCTGAGGCGCACCAAATGTTGAGTGACATTCAGGGGCGGACCCATGAAGTTTGGGGTGGGGTATCAATTGTACACCGTGCGCGTGGGCTCACCGTTACATGGTCACATGTTACTGCGGTTACGATGGCGAGCATGACCAGAGAGAAGATCGCTTGGTACACCGCTTCGGGAGAGCCGATGGATAAGGCGGGTGCGTACGCCATTCAGGGGTTGGGACTGCAGTTTGTCGAGAATGTTTCAGGATCGTACTCTAACGTTGTTGGGCTTAATATCAGCGCCCTGATGAGAAAGCTGCAGGAGCTAGGCGCTATTTAATAGATCAGTACAGTATGCCAGCTATCAACACACAACTGGCAGAGATACTGCTAAAGATAGGTGCGGCTGCCCAGAAAAGCGGCAGGACCGCTCATGATATAAGGCTCGTTGCTGTTAGCAAGACGCAGTCTATCGAGGCCATGCATGAGTATATCAGTGCGGCGCAGACTCTTGGCGTTTCTATAGTCTTTGGAGAGAGCTACGTTCAGGAGCTTAAAAGGAAGCGTGCAGCGCTTGCAGCTCAATATCAGCTCCATCTGATAGGACACTTACAGAGCAATAAGGTAGAGGAGGGTGTAAAGTTGGCGGATGCTATTCACTCCGTGCACTCCCTCAAGCTACTTGAAGGTATAGCGGCGGCAGCTAGGCGCTTCGGGAAAATTCAACCGATCTTTTTGCAGATTAATATCGCGCATGATCTAAGCCGAAGGGGCTTTGTGCCAGGTGAGATTGAAGAGATAGTTAGCCATGCCGCTAGCATGACCGATGCCGTGCGTCTTGATGGGCTTATGACGATTACGCCGATTTACGAGGAGCCTGAAGGGGTGCGCAAAGATTATAGACAGATGAATGAATTGCGAGAGGTTCTACGCGCAAAGGGATTAGATAATACGTTCTATAATGGCCGTATCCTGCTTAGCATGGGCATGTCTGCTGACTATGAGATCGCGGTAGAGGAGGGGTCCGATATAGTTCGAGTTGGAGCGGCGCTTTTTGGCGAGCGTGAGCACCCCTTAATATAGTGCTTAGTTTCTGCTGAATGGTTACGTTTACGCAAAATGGCATATACAACCATGCTTGTTAGCCAGGCTTGTAGTGGGCAGATGCCAATATGTAGATATTCTAGGCTAGAAATTAAGCCAGATGTTGCAATCCCTACCGTGAGACCAGAGAGCAGCGCAATTAGGGCCGGCCAGTGAAAAGCTAAGCGAAAAGCTGGTAGATCTGAAAAGTCAGGCACGTCAGAAAAATCCATAGATCTTGGGAATACCTTAGATCTTAAGAACCATTCGGTAAGCATTATTACGGTGGGTGTTGGCATAACGACACAGTTTAGAGCTGCAATCACTTCGAGCGCCTTGATCGAATCCGTCGTAGATAGGAACGCTGCCGTAATAGCGCCACATAGCGCTAGAAGAGATACCGCTAAGCGAGGCTTAATCGACCAGAGGCTTTTAATAGCGGCGGACGTTCCAAATAGGTTGGAGTCATTGGAGGCAAAATAGGCGGCAAACAGTACTATTAGGCCAACAATTGCCAATCCACCAAAGGAGTAACTATTCATAAAGCTAGTCGCTGCAGCGGAGTCGGTTATTCCGCTTGAGTGTGCGACAAGCCAGCCAGCAACTGGAAAAACTACTAGTCCGATTAGGAGCGCCGCTGCTAGCGGTAGCGCGGCCCTTAATGAGCCGACCTTGGAAAATCTCCAGTAGTCCATCTCGTTGCCCCACACAGCAAAGCCGATAATAAATGAAGATGTGGTAGTGAGCGCGTACATAATCGATCGGGGATGAGGTATCGATTGAGGATCTGGCGCCAGAGTTGATAAAGCAGCAGGTGCGACCGCGGCCTTGAAAAATGTATAACCTACCCAGGCAATTAAAGCTGGAGCGGCGAAAAAACGGGCGAAATTAGCTACGCCGGAGAAGCCAAATAAATTATTAAAAGCCATTAAAAAGGCGCAGCCGACTGACATCCATAAGATAGAGATATCTAAGTGAAGAAAGCTCTCGACCGCTTCGGCCATAAGGACCGCGGTCATGCCATAGGACACTATAAATATCCAAAGTAGGTTGGCTGTGATTAAAAGGGTGCCCCAACGACCAAAAACAACCCTACTGAGGGCGCAAAAGCCTAGCCCGGTCCTGGCCCCCAGCTGACTAGCTGGTACGGCGTAGGCTAGTAGGATTAGGCAGCTCATAATTGAGCAGATAACGACCTGGCTAAGGCTAATGCCCTGTCTGTGCCACTCAAATCCGATCAGTACGGCTGGAAAAGATGTGACCATCGTCAGCCAAACTAGCCCCATAGTTAGAGACGAGCGCCTTGCAGTCGTAGGTATCGGGATTAAATCGAGGTTCTTCATATAATAAAAGGATATAATGGGTTAATTTAGTCGTCTAGTATGCGAGAAAGAGGCCGCCACACTCACCAGATCTCAGAGAGCCGTGCTACGTGCTACACCTGCCTACGGCCTGAGGCGCAGTGTGTCTGCGGCTATCTCCCATCATTTGCGGCGCATACCAACATCCTTCTTCTTCAACATCCAAATGAGTGGCGCAAGTACTATTCAACTGCAAAGCTTGTGCGACAGGCGATCACCAATATAGCGTTGCTACGGGGGGTTATCTTCCCGGTTGAAACTCTCAGCAAGGCGCTAGGTGAGTATAGCCCTTATCTGCTTTATCCAGGTGATGATTCACACGATTGTGAAGAGCTTGAGCTCTCAGATCAGCACCTAGTTATCGTTATCGATGGAACTTGGGATGAAGCACAGAAGATAGTGTATCGGAATCCTCTCCTGCACGACATTCCGCGGGTCTCGTTCCGTCGTTCCCTAACCTCTACCTATCGAATTAGGAGACAGCCCAAAGCGGGATACCTCAGTACTATTGAGTCAATTGCGCACCTCTTAACGCTTAATGCCGTTAGATCGGGCAGCGCGCACATGATTCCAACGTACCAGGGGCTCTTTCAACTTTTTAACGAGATGATATCGCGACAGCTCGCTTATATGGGGACCGAAGCTAAGTCGCGAGTATAGCCGCTTTGGGCACTATTCACCGCTAAAATGAGCATTCCCGATCAGGATGCGTCAGATAGAGTATGTAAGGTGCTTGGTAACTAGTCAGCATATTCCAGAAATATTCGCATACGATAATGATACTCAATAGCCCCTAAGGGGCCGATTTGCGGAGCAAATCGGGGGTGAAAACATTAACTGGTCACAAAATCTGCCGTCCCCGATCAGGGGACGACCAATCGAATTACCTATGAAACTTCGCCGTAATCTCAATAGCTTGAATCGCGACATTAAACTACGGTGACCAGTTACGGTGCTTGAAAAACAGCGCCAGGAGTGATTATCCTAGGAGGAGTTTGCTAGGAGGGCGACAAGTGCCTTAGTTTATGGGTACTATAGTAAGAATAGTCTGTTTTGTGAGCGTTATATGCCTATTTACGAATATGATTGCCCTACCTGTGGGCGGTTTGAGGTCATTCAGAAGTTTAGCGATAAGGCGCTAGAAGCTTGCCCTCATTGCAAAGAGAAGGGCAAGAAGAGTTCCGTTACCAAGGCGCTCTCTGCCTCCGCATTTCATCTTAAGGGGAGTGGTTGGTATAAGACCGACTATGCTTCTGGGTCTGCCTCTGGGTCTGCCTCTGGGTCTGCATCTGGATCATCAAATAATTCCGCCAAAAAGACGAACACCGAGTCAAGCGCAGAGTCTTCAAGCTCACCACCTGCAAGTGCAACGCCAAGCGATTCATCAAGTGAGTCCTCGAGTAAAAAGACCCCTGAGACTAAGAAGGGGTGCGGAACTGGATGCGGCTGTCATTAGGATAAAACACTACCCAGCCGCAATCCTTTTAAGGATCGGTGCTAGCGAGCTGCGTGTCATCAGCCGCTTTTCACAGAACGCTTCAATCGCATCAAGCAGCTGTGCAAGCGCCCTAGTGCCTGGAGCAGCTGAGCCTAGGTTAGTAATGCCACCCTGTTGCGTTAACGATACGAGCGCAAGGTATACGGCACGTAACGCTCCCTTAAGCTCCGTAGCCTCATCAACGGCGTTGAGCGCTAGATCTAAAACCTCAAATGTTTGCGTAGAATCCTCGGCGCTATCCTCCTGAAGGATTAGGTCAAACGCCTCACAGAGCAGCGAGGCCAGGATTAATTTATCCAGATCACCGCGTAACTTTTGCAGGGAGTGGGAGGGCGTGAACTCCTTAATCCCCAGGGCCCCATTGCGCTCTCGAACAATTCGCACCGTGCCGCGGTCAAAGAGGTCAAGGGAGCTCGGAAAACGCTTGCGGCTCCCACGTGCATGGCGGGCGATGGCCGAGATCTTTCCGAGGGAAGGGGTGAGCATATGGGCGATTATGTCGCTATCCCTATAGGGCCTGACCCTCAGCACCAGGGCAGGAACCGCTAGATCTTGCCCTATTCTTAGCTTTTCTGTTGGGGGTAGGTGTTGAAAATCCATAGATAAGTGTTTATAGCATACATTGAGTTAAGGATTAGGCGTGGAGATAGCTTTTTAAGCCAATGCGCTGATTCGTCCCCTAAAGATATAGAAAGAATAAGTAGTATTTCAGATGACACAAGAGCACGACAACGCAGAGGCCCCGGAAGATCAGGGTGCAAGCGAAGAAGTTGAGGTTAATCAAGAGTTTACGGGCCCGAGTGAGGTTGAAAAATTAACACTTGAGCTAGCTAATTCCCGTGACCGCTACCTGCGCCTAATGGCTGATTTCGATAATTTTAAGAAGCGCGCCTTGAAGGAGCAGTCTGAGCTGCTTAAATATCAGGGGGAGCGTCTCGTGGTAGACCTGCTTGAGGTGCTCGATACCCTTGAGTTGGCTTTAGCCCACAGCTCGGCAGAGTATGAGCAGCTAAAGACCGGACTTGAGATGACCCAGAAGCTTTTCGTTGAGTGCCTTGGTAAGTGGGATATTCGTGGGGAGCTCGGATTAGGGAAGAGCTTCGACCCACAGAAACATGCGGCGATTAGTCGAGTTCCGTCCCTGGATGCTACGCCCGGCGAGATCGTTGCTGAATTGAGGAAGGCTTATTTCTACAAGGATAAGTTAATCCGAGTAGGTGAGGTGGTTGTGGCGGTTAGCCCAGATGAGGCGAGCGCTTAGTTTATAGATTTTACGTTGAGGAGTAAGAAAATGGGAAAAGTAATTGGAATTGATCTTGGAACAACAAATTCGTGCGTTGCTGTTATGGAGGGCGGAAGCCCGGTAGTTATCTCAAATAGCGAGGGGGGCAGAACTACCCCATCGGTTGTTGGAGTTAATGATGCCGGTGAGCGACTAGTCGGTCAGATTGCAAAACGCCAGGCTGTAACGAATCCAAAGAACACCATCTTTGCGGTAAAGCGACTAGTTGGTCGTAAGTACCAAACCCCCGAGATCGAGAAGGCCAAGAATATGCTGCCCTACGAGATCGTTGGAGCAGATAACGGTGATGCCTGGGTTAAGCTGAAGGGTGAGGCCAAGAGCCCGCAAGAGGTTTCGGCTATGGTGCTTACCAAGATGAAGCAAACTGCAGAGGACTACCTCGGCGAAAAGGTAACGGACGCTGTTATTACGGTGCCGGCGTACTTCGATGACGCACAACGCCAGGCTACTAAGGACGCAGGACTGATCGCAGGACTTAACGTTCTTCGTATTATCAATGAGCCTACAGCAGCAGCGCTTGCGTACGGACTCGATAAGAAGCACGAGAAGGTTATCGCTGTATTCGATCTTGGGGGAGGAACGTTCGATGTTTCGATCCTTGAGCTTGGTGATGGCGTGTTCGAAGTTAAATCTACGAACGGCGACACCTTTCTCGGTGGAGAGGACTTCGATCTGATCCTGGTCGGATACCTAGCAGATGAGTTTAAGAGGGAGCAGGGCATCGATCTCCGTAAGGACACGATGGCGTTGCAGCGCTTAAAGGAGGCTGCTGAGAAGGCCAAGCACGAGCTCTCTTCATCAATGGAGACAGATATTAACCTACCGTTTATCACGGCGGATGCTTCTGGGCCGAAGCACATGAATATTAAGATCTCGCGTGCCAAGTTTGAGCAGCTCTGCGCAGATCTACTCAAGAGACTTGAGGGTCCGTGCCGTACAGCCTTGCGTGATGCAGGGCTCAAGGCAAGCGAGATCGGCGAGGTTATTCTGGTCGGTGGTATGACCCGCATGCCGGCAGTTCAGGCACGCGTTAAGGAGATCTTCGGTAAGGAGGCTTCCAAGAGCGTTAATCCTGATGAGGCTGTTGCTATCGGAGCCGCGGTACAGGCTGGAGTTCTGCAGGGTGATGTTAAGGATGTGCTTCTTTTAGATGTGACACCGCTTAGTCTTGGTATCGAGACCTACGGTGGAGTGTTCACTAAGCTAATCGACAAAAACACAACGATCCCAACAAGAAAGTCGCAGAGCTTCTCTACCGCGTCTGATAATCAACCTGCGGTATCAATACACGTTCTACAGGGAGAGCGTGAGATGTCGGGCGATAACAAGACGCTTGGGCGCTTTGAGCTAGTTGGAATACCAGCAGCGCCTCGCGGTATCCCACAGATTGAAGTGACCTTCGATATCGATGCAAACGGTATCGTCTCGGTGCATGCCAAGGATCTAGGTACGCAAAAGGAGCAGTCGATTAAGATCACCGCAAGTTCAGGTCTCTCAAAGGAGGAGATCGAGCGTATGGTTAACGATGCTAAGATTCACGCCGAGGATGATCATAAGCGTCGCGAGTTAGTTGAGGAGCGCAACAAACTAGATAGCCTTGTTTACTCGACAGAGAAGACTATGAGTGAGCTGGCCGATAAGGTTTCATCAGAGACTAAGGGCAGCGTAACGACGGCGCTTGAGGACGCTAAGAAGGCGCTTGAGCAGAACGAGAATGATGCCATGAAGTCTGCTTTCAGCACCCTTGAGAAGGCTAGCCATAAGCTCGCCGAGGAGGCCTACAAGCAGGCGGCAGCTTCACAGGAGGGCAAAGCCGAGAGTAACGGAGCAGCAGCTGAGTCGACCGATAAGGACGATGTAGTTGATGCCGATTACGAAGAGGTTCGCGATAGTAAATAAGCGAGCGTCTAGGCTGTTTTGAGTCAAGACGGGGTTTTCTCGCAAGGGGGGCCCCGTCTTTTATCGCTCATAACCCTGCCAGTGGAGACATGCAGGTCTATTAGTTGTAGGGTATTCTTGTGGCAAAACGTGATTTTTACGAAGTCTTAGAGATCTCCAAGAGCGCCTCAGTTGATGAGGTTAAGAAAGCTTACCGCAAGAAAGCCATTCAGTTTCATCCCGACAAAAACCCCAACAATAAAGAGGCAGAGGATCGCTTTAAGGAGGCCACCGAGGCTTACTCCGTCCTGAGTGATGCCGAGGACAAAGTTCGCTACGATCGGTTCGGCCATGCGGCCTTTACTAATGGTGCTGGATCTGGCGGCGCTCAGGGGGGTGACTTCTCAGGATTTGAAGATATTTTTGGTGATATATTTGGATCTTTCTTTGGTGGTCAGGCAGGTAGAGATAATAGGGGTGGCCGTGGCAAAACCGGCACCGATCTGCGCTATGATATAGAGATTACCTTTGAAGAGGCCGCCTTTGGTTGTGAAAAAGAGGCTACTCTCGGTCGGCGTGCCAAGTGTGAAAGCTGCTCAGGTAGCGGAGCATCAAAGGGCAGCTCGCGCGAATGTTGTAAGCAGTGTGAAGGTGTCGGGCAGGTTCGAATTCAACAGGGATTCTTTACCCTGGCGCGCACCTGTCATATTTGTGCTGGGGTTGGTGAGGTAGTCAAAAATCCCTGCCAGAGCTGCTCTGGAACAGGACTCAAGGTGAAGGAGTCAAAGCTAAAAATTAAGGTACCCGCCGGAGTTGATAATGGCCAAAGGCTTAAGATGCGCGGTGAGGGCGAGGCTGGAGCGGGTGGCGGAACAAACGGTGACCTGTATGTGCAAATTCAGGTTGCGCAGCATACGATCTTCCAACGTCAGGAGAGCGAGGTTATCTGTGAGGTTCCTATTAGCTATGCCGCAGCAGCGCTTGGAACCGAGATCGACGTGCCATCACTCGAGGGCAAGTTAAAACTCAAGATCCCTGCTGGAACTCAGTCAGGGAAGGTCTTTCGCCTTAAAAATAAGGGTATTCCGATCCTTGGTAGCAGCCCACAGCGTAGGGGTGATCAACATGTTAGGATCCTTATCCATGTCCCTAAGAAGCTCTCTGATGATGAGCGAGAGCTTTTAGAGAAGCTGGCAATAATTCAGGGAACGGCGGTTGATGAGGCCGGCAGCAAGGGCTTTTTTGATAAGATGAAGGATATCTTCTCGTAAACTATTCATCTCAGTATCAACTCAGCTTTGTTTTTCTCAGTTGGCTCCTCCACACTACATGACTATAGTAGACTTCTAAGAGAGGTAGGCTAGCAGCTTGCCTATAAGGATGTTAACGCCAGCATTGATCTTAAGTTACATATGATACTTCGACTCATTCTGCTCGCCGCGCTTTGCAGCGCCACCTCCGCCTGTTTCTCCTCCAGTGAAAAGCCAAAGCCTGCGCGTGTAACAGATATGACCTATCGTGAGGAGGCTTCGCCCAGCGAAGCACAGCCGCTACCGTGGGAGATCTGGCGGCCATTTATGGATCTCGAAGGGCACAAGCTAAGCAACAGCTCCCTAATCTATGGTGACGAGCTTCGTCAAAGCGGCAGGAATAAATCGGCCTTAGATACCTACATTAAGGCATCCAAGGAGTCCTTGCTTCCGCTCGAGGCCGAGGCCGCAGCGCTACGATTAAGTGGCCAGTACCTCGTTCTCGATCAGGCCGACAAAGCGCTTAGCTCAGTCGGTGCATACTTTCGTAGGCGCGGTCTTAACGAGGCAAACGTTGGGCTTGAGTTCGGACTTATACTTGCTTTCTCATTTGGACGTAGCGGTGATATCAACCAGTCGCTGGCATGGTTTGCACGGGCCAATACACAGGCGCAGAGGATACCAGGGGGGGTGCACGCCGCTACGGTTGGCGCTCTACTACTGCTGCGCTCGTTGCCGGCAGATAAATTTGAGAGTGTGGCCAACAAATGGCGTGCAGATCAGTTTGTAAATCAGTTGCTAGGTCGTGAACGCGCGCGCCGTGCAGCGCTTGGCTATGATCAGGATGACATTAGATCTGAGCAACCGTTTTGGCTTGGCGCAGCGGAGATTAATGAGCCGGGGCAGCAGGGCGCAATTAGCGCTGTTGTCGACGGGGAAACAAAGCTTGGTGTTATCCTGAGCCTCTCCGATCGATTCGGCGCGCTTGGCCGCGATACCCGCCAGGGGATCGATCTCGCGCTAGAGGCCAATGTTGATGCCCCAAAGATTAAAATAGAGGCGCGTGATGTTGGCGTAGATACCGCGGCCGCATCGGCAGCCGTCAGGGAGTTGGTATCTGGTTCAAACGTCGCCATGATTATCGGGCCACTTCTGACCGAGGCCTCGGTTGCAGCGGCAGGAACTGCACGCGAGCTAGGTGTGCCGATCCTCTCATTCTCAAAGAGCGAGTCCTTCAATACAGGGCAGGGGGTGTTTAGGCTCGGCCTAACAACCACAAGCCAGATTGAGGCCCTAGTGAATGCAGCCTACGGCGATTACAAGCTGACCCGCTTTGCTATCGTCTATCCGCAGACCGCAGCAGGAAGCGAATATCTTGAGGCGTTTCGTGCAAAGCTAGCAGAGCTAAACTTACCAATGATACTTGAGATCTCCTATTCATCAAGCGATGAGAGCTCGATGCTTGAAGCGGTCCAGAGACTTGAGAGCTCTACGGCAGAGGCCGTGCTTATTCCCGATACGATAGAGGTAAGCACTAAGCTGCTTTCCAACATAGCTCCAGCCGTAAAGAGACGGATGAGACCACTTGGAACGGCTCTCTGGGATAATCCAAGTAAGATTGCACACTCCCAGGCGGTTTTTGATCGAGCGATCTTCGTTACTCCGTTCTTTGCCAATAGCGCACGACCCGTTGTGCAGCAGTTCGTTGAATCGTATCGCGGCAGGTTTAAAACAGCGCCCAATTTTCTGGCGGCACAGGGCTTCGATGCCGCAACGCTTGTAATCAATGCCATTAAGCGCAGTAAGCAGGAGCGCATCCCGCTCGCACAGGCGCTGACACAACTACCACCCTACGATGGTGTAACGGGCGCGGTATCAATAGACACGCAGGGTGAGGTGCGACGAGCGCTATATGTCGTTGAGGTAACGCCAACTATGTTTCAGGAGAAGATGCCTTTGAAGGCAACTGAGGGGTATAGCGAGGTCATTACGGCACCCAATATGGCTGCGGACGAGACAGCTCCGCTAGAGGGCGATCAGAAGGTATTAAGCGGGTATTAGATCTGTAGCAACCTCCTTTACGGCCTTATCGTGCTCAAGGGTAACGGTGCAACGAGTAACACATGGTTGATTTTCACCCTGAGACATACACATCTTCTAAGACATCCGTTTATCAAGTTATCAAGTATCGAATACTCGGTTGCTGTAAATAAGATGAATTTCAGAATAGAATTTTCTAAATTCTTTTAGTATTGATAATATATTTTATCATAACTAATTAGGGGCCAATCATGTCTGTGTCGATAAGATAAGATTATCGGAAGATAGGCTCTTCTTTAGCTCATTTAGGTAGCTAATCAATAAATCTTCGGAACCAGCGATCTGTCTTTTTAAAAAGTTGCTCCGACTTTCCTTCCTCTGTAAAGGAATGGCTAGCATTCGGAATAGCCACCAATTCCTTTTTTGTCTGAAGGTTCTTAAAATATCTTTTACTGCTTTCTATTAGCACAGCATTCTTGCCAGCTGCATAGCAAATCTGTGTTGGTATCTTGATTTTTGAAATCAGCTCAAGTTCATTAGGGAAATTAACCATGCCTTGTCGGAATTTATCAGACATCAACAACTCATACGCCCCAGGCAAGTATATAGCTCCAGAAGAACGAACCGTTTTAAATCTCTTTTTTGGAGGATGTGAAATAAAAGAAGAAATATCCCATAAGCTAATCGCTTTGAATGCAGCTGTATTTGATTGAAGTAGAGTTAAACCGCCAAAAGAGTGTCCTACAGCCAATATTTTGGAAAAACCTTTTTTTTGTAATACTGCCGCTACGGTATCCACGTCAAGAGAATGCTGGAGTAGATCTGAGGTCATCAGGCTCCGAGCACCAGGCCGCCAATCATACAAATTGATCCGGCAGTAGGCATATCCTAACTTTCGAAAGTACCAACTACCTAGCAACATCGTTGGCCATAGCTCAGTTGAAGCTAATCCATGGACAAACAACACAAGCGTTTTTGATTTTCTCTCGGGATACCCAATTGTAGTGTAAATCTTCTTTTTATCTGGAGAAGTTATAATCAGAGTCTCTTCGATCTTTTTCATAGAGTGACTCATGCTACTGCAAATAAGATTACGTGTAACTAGAATTAAGATCACTTCCAATTGACGAAGATATTCTTGAATGGTGAGCTGAATCGTTACTTCCGATAATGGATCATTATCGGATGTTAGGGCGCTGACTGCCCGATATTAAACTATTTTAACTGACTGGCCTATTGCATTAATTAAGCACGATCCACTGACGCTAGGGCAACCTTCGCCCCACGGGTTAAGTAGGTTTAATCGGCGATTGACCCAGTACCCTGTTCAAGTAGCGTGACAAGTTCTGTATAGACGTAGATTCGTTCTTTACCTCTACCGCTTATGTCTTTCACAATCCCAAGCTTCTGAAGGTTTTGAAGCGCATGCCTCGCGGTAGGCACACTTAGATCGAGCATCTTGGAAGCCTCGATGGCTGAAATCATCGCTCGTTTCCGCAATATCTCATGCACCTCAGTCGCACTTATAGCGGCACGTTTGAGAGCGGCGATTTTGATCCTATCCGATGCGAAGAGTTGAGAAATCTTCTGGCTGGTCATCACGACCTGGTCCGCGGTCTCTGCAACTCCGTGCAGAAAGAAATCAAGCCACCCCTCCCAGTCTCCTTTTTGGCGTACAGCATTCAAGCGGTCGTAGTATTCCGTGCGGTTGTTCTTGAAAAACAGGCTTAGGTAAAGCCAGGGTTTCTTCATATCCCCCATTACGATGAGGAAAAATGTAATGAGAAGGCGCCCGATGCGGCCGTTTCCATCGAGAAACGGGTGGATCGTTTCAAACTGAGCATGAATGAGCCCTGCATCAATCAGGGATGAATACGGTCTTTCTTCGCGATGCAGATATCTCTCGAAAGCATCCAGGCATTCAGCTAGACGATCAGGAGGAGGTGGAACAAACCGGGCATTACCAGGACGCGAGCCACCGATCCAGTTTTGCGAGGTGCGGAATTCGCCGGGCTGCTTATGACTCCCTCGTCCCTTGGTGAGCAGAATTTTGTGCATCTCCCGAATCAGGCGCAAGCTGAGTGGGAACCCGCTCTGGATACGTCGCAATCCATGCTCGAACGCCGCGACGTAAGAGGAGACCTCCTCCACGTCATCAACAGGGACTGAAAGCCCTTCAGTGCTCTCGTAAAGAAGTAGGTCAGACAACGACGATTGCGTACCTTCAATCTGCGACGATAGGACCGCTTCCTTGCGAATGTAGTAATAGAGGAACAAGCTGCTGTCGGGCAAAATGTCTGCCAGACCGTCGAGCCTGCCGGCTGCCTTAGAGGCTTTCGCAAGTAGACCAGCCAGGGAACTCAGATCGATAGGAGGCTCGGGGGGTAGCGGCGGTGGTACAAATGCGCGGTAACATTTGCTCGCAACGCTGGATGTAACGTAGGTGCCCAACCGCTTGTTTTTAGGCATAAATCTTCTTTGCTTTTCAACTAAAGAAAGAATAGCCTACTATACTTTCTTTTTCAAGCGGCAAAAGATAGTCTTGTGGGGCGTGTCGTTATCGCAACAGGCCGAGGTGTTTAGATAATAACATCAAGCTACTACGCAAGTCTCGCCCGACTAGTTGTCAGTTTTGCCATGCTTGCGGTACTCGGTTACCTTTAGAATCATTGGTACGGGGTTAATGATCTCTATTCAAAAAAGCTCCAAAAAGCTGGCATATTCTTCCGCATTGGAATAACTGCCCAGAAAACCTTTTGTTGAAAATACTATGAGAAAGTTAGTAGGACTTCTTTTCGCTACACTAGCGGTATATGTAATTCCTTTTACGAAGACCTTCGCACAAAACACCGACGTCCAAAGTTGGACACAGGTAATCACGCAGGTCAATCTCAATAAGGAGTGGTTCGCGTATATGGAGGCGCAACCCCGCGTTGGTGACGACATCTCCCGATTAGAACGACTTCTGATTCGACCCGCGATTGGGTACAACATAAACCCAAACATCGCCCTCTTCCTAGGATACGCATGGACACCAACGTTCATGAACAGCCACTACCAGGAGGATTTCCGTAACGAGAGCCGAATCTGGCAACAGGTGCTCATCAAGGATTCCCGATGGGGGCTCGATTGGCAGCATCGCTTGCGCCAAGAGCAACGATTTATTCAGGACGCTGCAGGGCCTTCGAATCGAACCAGATACCTCCTGCGCGGAAGCTATGCGCTCTCTGATTCGGGCCACTATGGTCTTACCGGTTACAACGAGATCTTTGTGAACCTCAATTCCCAATTTAAAGGACCGCAAGGAGGGTTTGATCGAGATCGATTCTTCTTCGGCCCTTATGTGAAGTACGGCCCAGGTCGATACGAGATCGGATACCTTGGCGAACGTTCGCAGAGGTTTGATGAAGACGGCGGGCGTTATATCAATGCGATGATGATGATGGCGTTTCTTAATTTCTAGGAGAACACTACCTACACTTTTTTTAAAGAGAGTTTATTGATATTTAGTCAGGTAGTTTTTTGTAACTAGCTGATCTCTTTACAACTGCCAATTGCAAAGATCGGAATTACCTTAACTAGTGAATTGCCGCTGGGGGCGCGATATTGAGAGAAATTTTCTAATGAGCAGCGAATAGCGAGCTCTCCCTGTTTCTCATCTAAAAAACGGTAGAGACTCTGCATTTTGCCCTTGGTGCCAGCTTTGACCTCAATCGGGACTAAACGCTCTTTATATTGAATAATATAATCAACCTCTGCGTTTGTACCGCGCACATCCCTGCTCCAATAATACAGTGCCGCTCTTTGTCGAGGCGAAGCATGAGAAATTAATTCGCAGCCGCAAGCAACTTCAGCCAATGCACCAAGGTGAACAAAAGATTGTGGTTCAGCAATAATTATCTGAGAAGGATTTAAGTTCAGCAATTTATTATAGATACCTAGATCAAATGGAATCACCTTAAAGCTCTTTCGATCGACCTGCGCCCCAAGAGGAACTCCATTAGCGGCTGTTTTATAAACTCTATAAACTAGCCCAGCCAACTCTAGCAGCTGCAACGCTTGATCGTAGCCACTGATATTACTGCCAGGATTGACATGCGAGTAAACAAACTTTCCTCCGGCTTGGCGAGCACTTGAGGTTAATACGTCTTTTAATTTTTGACTGCTAATTCTAGTCTTATATTTTGCAAAATCATCTTCGTATCCAAGCAAGAGATCTTCAATCAAACTTAGGCAAATAGAAGTATCTTTGGTGTCTATAAATGCCTTTACAATCTGGGGCAATCCGCCAATGATCGAATATATTTTAAATAAATCCACAGCCTTTCCATAAATCGGCAAATCAAGTGCTGACTCTGTCGTAGCGCCATCGATTGCTTGTGCTAATAGCTGATTATCTGTTGCATTTAAGAATTCCTTAAATGAGAGTGGATACATGAAAATTGACTCTATTCTGCCAACTCCATGCGATGGGATCTCTTGAAGTGCGAATTCTAGTAACGATCCTGCTGCCACAACGTGAAGCTCTGGCATCTGCTCATAGAAGAATCTGAGTGCTGTTAATGCTTCTGGGCAGGCTTGAATCTCATCAAAGAAGAGCAGCGTCTGTCCTGGGATAATTGTCTTTCCATAATAGATCTGTAGTTTTTCTAGTAGCGACCGTGGTGATAAGTTTCCCGACTGAAAGAAGCGACCAACTTCTGCTGACTCTAAAAAGTTTACTTCAAGATATGAATTATACGTTTCCCCAAACTCTCTAACGCTATATGTTTTCCCAACTTGGCGTGCACCTCGCACGAGGAGAACCTTGCGCTGTGGAGAGGATTTCCAGGCTTCTAACTGTCTATTTATTAGTCGTTGCATTGACGTGCTATCATGTTGTATTTATTGGTAATTTATTTCAGATCGTAAAAAACATACTCTATTATGTGTAGTATATAGAAAAATGTCGAGGCTAATTGATATCAATAGTCAAAAATAATTGGGGCTAAGAAAGCTGCGGATCATTGGTACGATCATTGGTTACGATCATTGGTACGGGGTTACTTCAATGCCATTAAGCGCAGTAAGCAGGAGCGCATCCCGCTCGCACAGGCGCTGACACAACTACCACCCTACGATGGTGTAACGGGCGCGGTATCAATAGACACGCAGGGTGAGGTGCGGCGAGCGCTATATGTCGTTGAGGTTACGCCAACTATGTTTCAGGAGAAGATGCCGATGCAGGCAACCGAGGGGTATAACGAGGTCATTACGGCGCCCAGTATGGCTGAGGACGAGACAGCTCCGCTGGAGGGCGATCAGAAGGTATTAAGCAGGTATTAAATCAGTAGCAACCTGCTAATTTAGTTCAAGAAACAGCACAGATCTGAAGATTTGCTGTTTTGTTGGGGCAACTACGAGTTTATAGTCAAAGGATAGGGGGAGTTATCTAGTGTGCTCCACTAGCGCTAAGGATGAACCTACCTATGGGGCGCTGTAATCTAATCTTAGCAATAAGAGCGCAGTAGTAAAATAGAGGAAACGATGGCGAAGAGCAAAGCAAAGCAGCAAAAACGAATGAGCAAGCGTTCAGGGGTCTCAGCACCGGAACCGATCGATGTGCCCGAAACCCTGCCTGTACTGGCAGCTAAAGACATGGTGCCCTTCCCAGGTGTTATGATGTCGCTCTATCTAACTCGTCCAGCCAGTATTCGCGCCATGGAGGCGGCCATGGCAGGTGATGGCCTGGCCTTTGTTGTTGCACAACAGAATATCGAAGCTGAAGATCCGGTTGGTCGTGACCTATATAGGGTCGGCGTTGTTGCGCATGTTGTGCGTGCTCTGCAGGTTCCAGATGGGCGCTATAAGGTTTTGCTGCAGGGACTTGTGCGCGCGCAGGCGCGAAAGTACGAATTAAAACAGCGCTACCTCGTCACTAAAATTGAGCCACTGGCGTTACCACCCGCGCGCAAACTCTCAGCCGAGAATCAGGCTATAATGAACCGCATTCGTGAAAACCTGCAGGTGCTAGTTGAGTACGAACATCTGCCTGAGGAGATGCTGATCGTTACCGAGGAGATCCATGATCCAGGGGTGCTCGCCGATGTTATCCTGGCGCATTACAAGATTGAACTTGCGGATGCACAGGCGGCCCTTGAGGAGCTTGATCCTTTTAAGCGCCTGCGTTTGACCGATGTGGCGATTACGGAGGATCTCAATAAGTTTATCCTGACGGAAAAGATTAAGGATAAAGCGCGCGACGAGATGAGTAAGGATCAACGCGAATATTATTTGCGTGAGCAGATTAAACAGATTCAGCGTGAGCTCGGCGATATTGATACCGGTTCAGATGATCTACAGGCCTTACGTACTAGGTTAACTACTCTGAAGCTTCCGCAGCAGGCCAAAGAGGAGTCCTTCAAGCAGCTCAAGCGGCTTGAACATATGAGCGCTGAGTCGGCCGAGTTCGCCCTGTTGCGTACCTATCTGGAGTGGATTACAGATCTGCCGTGGCATACTAGAACAACGGATCAGGTTGATCTTAAGGCGGCTAAGAAGATACTAGATGAAGATCACTTCGGCCTCGACAAGGTAAAGGATCGGATCCTTGAGTATCTGAGCGTGCGTGCGCTTAATCCTGAATCAAAAGGGCCGATACTCTGTTTCGTGGGGCCACCAGGAGTAGGCAAGACCTCTCTTGGTAAGTCGATCGCGCGGGCGCTCGGCAGAAAGTTTAATCGCATGTCGCTCGGCGGTATGCGCGATGAAGCTGAGATCCGTGGGCACCGACGGACCTATGTTGGAGCGCTCCCGGGGCGCATCCTGCAGGGGCTTAAGCAGAGCGGAAGTAAGAACTCAGTCTTTATACTTGATGAATTAGATAAGATTGGCGCAGACTTTAGGGGAGATCCAGCATCGGCTCTGCTTGAGGTGCTTGATCCGCACCAAAATGCAGAGTTTAGAGATCATTATTTAAACGTCCCGTTTGATCTCTCAGACGTGCTCTTCCTTGCGACAGCAAACACGGTTGATACGATCCCCGAGGCGCTGGTTGATCGGTTGGAGATTATCTTCATACCGGGATACACCTCACAGGAGAAGCACAAGATCGCCACCACCTATATTATTCCACGACAACTCGAAGAGGCGGGACTTAAGGGCCGTAAGATTAAGATCTCAGATCCAGCAGTGCAGCTCGTTATAGATCGCTATACACGAGAGGCGGGTGTGCGTGGACTTGAACGCGAGATAGGCGCGCTATTCCGTAAGGTTGCGCGCGATGTGGCAGAACACAAAAAGATCGTTGGTTCAATCGATGAGGAGCGGGTAGCGCAGCTCCTTGGTCCAACCAAGTACGATCCCGAGATGACTGAGCAACTGGAGGCAATTGGCCTTGTACGTGGCTTAGCGTGGACTACTCATGGTGGTGAGGTTATGCCGATTGAGGTGTCGCTCGCCAAAGGCACCGGCGGGCTAACGCTTACAGGGCAACTTGGCAGTGTCATGCAGGAGTCAGCGCAGGCTGCGCTCTTCTATGCGCGCGCGAACGCGGCGGTACTTGGGCTTGAGGCGGATTTCTATGCAAAGCATGACATCCATGTGCATGTGCCGGGTGGAGCAACGCCTAAAGATGGACCATCCGCCGGTATTACGATCGCGACGGCGCTTGTTTCCGCGCTCTCAGGGCGAAAGGTCTCGAAGGACTTCGCCATGACCGGAGAGATGACGTTGCGTGGGAATATTCTGGCGGTAGGGGGGCTGCGTGAAAAGGCACTTGCGGCGCTGCAGTACGGCATTAGTAAGATTATTATTCCTTTTGAGAATATAAAGGACCTTGAGGAGATTCCCGAGGAGCAACGCAAGCAGATTCAATTTATTCCTGTTAAGCATGTGAGTGAGGTCCTTGAACTTGCACTCCTTGGACGGCGCAAAAAGATCGTAGGGGCAAGGAAGCGTGGAAAAAGAAGGGAGATATCGCTCAGGCCATAAGGGGTGTCAGCACACCAGGCTGCTAATAACGGCGGCTCTTGCTCTTCTAGTATGCGTTGTTCCTGCGCAGGCTGAGCCGTCTTGCATCTATACCGAAAAGAACGGGGCTCTCAAGCAGGTAAAAAGCATGCGCGATGTTCCAAGGAGCTTTCGTGCAGGCGCAGTATGTCAGGATCTGACAGGCAAGCAGATTGCAGCACCCCAGGACGTTAAGTTAGAGGGCGGAGCTCGCACAGCTGAGCTCTTGACCGAGCTTGGACGACTGAATGTTCGATGGCCCAGAAAGATAGAGGAGTGCTTTGGAAAAAGTCCGGCACGCGCCGTCAGTGAAGCTGCTGCCGCAGCCAATAAAGCCATAAAAAACGCTAGATTTTCCCCTGAAGTACGGCAGGGTCGGCGCGATTGGTCGCTCGTATTCACCGATAAAGCCACGGCGCTCGCACAGTTTCCGGCTGAACTAAGCCTTGGTAGGCACCCGGGGTTTATGCTCCCACCAAGTCAGATCTATATCATCGCTGATTATGTAAGCCCTGATTGCGCAGCTGGGTTATTAGCTGATGAGACCCTTGCACAGGTGCTTCTGCACGAGATAGGGCATGTGATCGAATTCCTTCTGCTTGGTTCTGAACAGTTACCAAATGATCCTAGGCGTAGCGAGGGATTCGCAACTTGGTTTGAGCAATATAGCGCAGATTTTATGCAGGGTATGCCGAAAGGGAAGGTTACCAAATTTTATACCGCGCTGGCTAAAGATGGATTTGTTGGGCGAGCGGCTCCATTTACCGGAAGCTCTCAAGATTATGCCGTTGCAGCGCTGCAGTTTAGAGCGATAGTAAATCGCAAGGGGATCTCAGGATTAATGCAGCTCTATAAGGTGATGAGGGAGAGTCGTATCTCGTTTAGTGCGGCCTTGGAGCGTGAGTTGCGCTGGAATCAGGTCACGCTTGAGCGCGAGATGCAGGAGCTCTTAGAGCCATAATGCGGAGGTCAGCTCTTATTTTTGCCGAGAGCCCCCTTAAGTAGCGCTCCAAAGGAGGAGGAGGGGCTCGGCTGCTGCGCACCACTATCGTCAGTGCTTTTCCAGGAGCTCTTAGAGCAGTCACGCTTGCATAGTAGGCAAAGTTCTTTTGTGTCCCGTGCCGGGTGCCAGAAGGGGGATATGTTAAGTATCAGAGCCTCCTGAAGAGGCTCCTCCAGGTCGATATGCTCCCCCTCGTAGATGATGACCCCGGGGTCCTCGAGGGTGTCATCTGAGCCCGCACGGTCGCTACTTGTTTGCAGGACCCAGCTGATCTGGGCGTTTAGTTCGTTAGGCACCTGGTCTGCGCAGGTTGCGCACCCTTGCCGGCATATGCCTGAAATAACACCATTTACTACTACTCCGCCGTGGATACGGGTGAGGGTCAGGTTGGCCGTAGGGGCCTCGTCAAAGGTGACCTGATCGTACTGTAAGCCCTCTGCCAGGCGGGTATTGAGGGCCTCCTTAGAGATAGGAGCGTCGATCTTTATGCCCGTAAAGGGGATGGTTGTAACTAGGACCTTCATAGCTGGGGGCAGATCATAGCAACATAGGGCATCCCTGTGAATAGTTAGCAAACAATCCTTTAAGAGCTCTAAAAAGTAAGTTATAAAGAGGAGCTTCACGCAACCTTTTAGGGGCTGCTTGCGATTACTACCGCGTATATTTTTTTACGTATATTTTTTGGAGGCTTCGTATGGGTATTAATAAGGTCATGTTACTGGGCAATTTAGGCAAAGATCCAGAGGTGAAATACACCCCGCAGCAGATGGCGATCTGCAGATTTTCACTAGCGACAGGTGAGCGTAAGAAGGACCAGAGCGGACAGTGGGTTGACCACACCGAGTGGCACAACGTAGTCACCTTCGGTCGTACCGCAGAGAACTGCGCGAAGTTCCTTAAGAAGGGACGCCAAGCTTTCGTAGAGGGACGTATCCGTACCAATAAGTGGCAGGATAAAGAGGGCAAGGATCGTTATACGACCGAGATCATCGCTGATGTTATTCAGTTCGTTGGTGGTGGTAAGGGCGAGATGTCGAGTGATGCTGATTTCAGTAGCGAGCCATCAAACGATAACGTTCTCTCCGGGATTCCAACAGCAGATGCGCTGCCACGCGTAGCTAATGGTGGCCCAAGAGCTGCTGCAACATCGGATGAGCCGGTCACATTCAATGATGACGACATACCGTTCTAATAGAGCTGAGCCACGCTGCATTGCAGTAACTGTTGTTCAAGGACTAGCGTGAAAGATCGTCTAAGTAGGTACGGCTCTGTTGCGCTCGTAACCGGCGCCAGCTCAGGCATCGGGGCGGTGTTTTGTAAGAAGCTCGCCGCACTTGGCTTTACGGTTATAGCGGTCGCTAGACGGGGAGAGCGCTTAGAGCAGCTACGTCTAGAGGTAGAGGGCTACGGTAAGGGCGCCGTAGTTCCAATAATCCTAGATCTTCAGGATCGTGAGGCTGCTGACACCCTCTTTGCAACCGTTACTGGGCAGGGATTGCAGGTTGATCTTCTGATTAACAACGCCGGCTTTGGAACGCTCGGGAGCCTTGATAGTGCGCCCCGCGAAAAAGCGCTTGGAATGATCGATCTTAACTGTAGAGCGGTGGTTGATCTGACCTGCAAGTTCCTGCCCGGCATGAAGGAGCGCAGGAGGGGCGGGATTATTATCATCTCTAGCGTTGTAGGGGCTATTCCAACCCCGTGGTTCGCTGTGTATAGCGCTACAAAGGCCTTCGATCTTTACCTTGGGGAGGCGCTCTATGCGGAGTGTCAGGGCAGCGGGGTGGATGTGTTGACGGCTCTACCTGGGTTAACTAGCACCGAGTTTCAAGCGGGCTCTGGGATGCGTGATTACCACAGTGCGTATCGCAGCCCAGAACAGGTTGTAGAATCGGCCCTTACAGCTATAGGTAGAAAAGCAATCGTTGTTGATGGAGCATTGAATAAGCTGCTAGTTCACGGTACTAGGTTTGTGCCGCGAGCTCTCCTTCTTGCGCTAAGTAGGGTGGTGATGCGTAAGGAGCTTAGGCTATAGCAGCTTTTTAATCCCCAACAAGTTTATTGGGATAAATAGTTACCAAAAGGATAGCGTTATGGCTCTTCGCTCCATCATCCGATCAGTTAGCCACTATGTGCCCGAACGTCGTGTCACTAACGACGACCTTTCAAAGTGTATGGACACCAACGACGCCTGGATTACCGAGCGTACCGGGATTAAGGAGCGTCGTTTTATTGAGCATGAGGGCGTCAGCACCTCGCAACTTGGTGAGATCGCAGCCCGCGGAGCTTTAAAGCTCGCAGGCTGGGCCCCCGAAGATCTTGATCTGATCGTGGTAGCGACCCTCTCACCAGATTACTACTTTCCTGGAGTTGGCGTAATGCTGCAACAACGGCTCGGATGCCGCACCATTCCAGCGCTTGATATTCGCGCGCAGTGTAGTGGACTCGTCTACGGACTCTCCTGCGTTGATGGCTATGTAAAGAGTCGACAGGCTTCAAAGATCCTGCTTGTTTGCGCAGAGGTGCAATCACCTGTGCTGGATCTAACTACCCGAGGGCGTGAGATGTCTGTCCTTTTCGGAGATGGAGCGGGGGCGCTTACTATCGAAGGGTGTGAAGTTGCGCACGACGGCGATCTTTCTCAGCGCGGAATTATAGACTCATACCTTGGAAGCGATGGCAGTGGAGCGGATGTGCTCTGTATGAAGGCCCCCGGCACGGCGATACCTGGATTTCTGCGCTCTTCAGATCTTGAGCAGGGGCTTGTTCATCCGCAGATGGAGGGGAAAGTTGTGTTTAAGAACGCAGTCACGCGCCTACTCGAGAGTGCCAATGTATTAATGACCCGCAATGGAGTGAGCGCAGAGCAGATTGATCTAATCGTTCCTCACCAAGCGAACCTGCGCATTAATGAGATGGTGCGGCAACAGCTCGGAGTTGCGCCAGAGAGGGTATTTAACAATATTCAGCGCTACGGTAATACGACCGCTGCTACTATTCCGATCTGCCTCTCAGAGGCGCAACAACAGGGGATTCTTAAAGAGGGGGCGCTCGTTATGACCCTTGCCTTCGGAGCTGGATTTACCTGGGGTGGAAATCTTATCCGTTGGTAACGCTTATTCCAGGGGCGATTAGGCTGCGTTAGCGCGTCTTTTTTTTAAGGCTGATTTGGCCTTACTCTTTACAGTGGATTTTTTCTTTATCGCAACTGGTTGCGCTGAAGTCGGGGTTGTAGATGGGGTTACTACTGGGGTCGCTAGTGGAGTTGCTACGGGGGTTGCTACGGGGGTCGCTACTGGAGTCGCTACGACTGCGAGCGGCTTTTTCTCCGAGCCTCCCTGATCATTAATGTTAACAACCGTGACCCGTACGGAGCCCTCGGCCTGACTACGATTCTCATTCAGAAAGATCTTAATTCGATCCGCTATGAGAACGGTCCCCTGTTGTTGTAGCTGCGGATTGTCGGTCAAGGTTACTATAGCGGTTGTGGCATCGTAGATCGCCTGCTGACTAGTTGCCTTAATCTCCTGCTTGGAGATGACGACATCCCCCTTTGCCACCAGCTTTTGGATCTGGTTGCTCTCGTTGTAGCTACCCTCAATTATCTTAGATGTCATGAGCAGGTCGCCCTGGGTTACAACGACGTTGCCCTTGTAGGTAAAAATGCGTTGCTTAGCGTTGATAGAAAGCGAGTCTGAGGTGATGGTCGTTGGAAGTTTGCCGAAGGTATTGTCAAAGGCTTTCTGATCTAGGAGCGAGTTGGTTGAGAGTTTATCGAGTGATGTGCTAGGGGGAGAGCCCTGTGCCCACGAGTTGCTAGCAAAGGAGAGGATGGAGATAATGGTAAATAGGATTCTCATGATGGATCTTTTATTTCTTGCGCGGTTTAATCATGGTTTTTACTCCGTTTGAAATCGTCACGTCCTGGGACTCAACAAGAGCAACGGCCTGCTTGCCTGTTAGTGTGAACATAGGATTTTCAAGTACGAGCGGCACAGGGATCTCAACTCTCCCGGTCTTTTCCTCATAAATTGCACGTGAGGTTGTTAGAGTTGTGTTGTCTTTATAGATAACAACCACATCATCAGAGAGCTCCGCTCTAGTAAGTTCGGTACCTGAAAGCAGGAGCTCTGCGTGCTTTGCGGTGAGTGTGACCAGCTCTCCATCTGCCTGCACAACGATTAATCTTGCCTCCTCAATGCGCGCAGAATTTGCGAGGGCATTGTACTGCCCACGCTTGCCAACGATATCCCAAACTACCTTTCCATCACGCTCCAAGCTGCGGTGAAAGTCATTTAATACAAAGCCGATGCCTATCGGCTGCTGCTCCTTGGGGCTCGGAGTGCTGATGTTTTCAGTCGTTACCTGCGCGGGCGTTTCGCTTGAAGCGGGAATATCAGAGGCATTTTTTGAATAGATTATCGCACCACTACCGATAAAGAACGCGGCTAATAGACCGAGCCCAAGCCGCATGCTCTGTTTACGGGTCAGTATGAGCGCCACAGGCTTCCTCTAAGCAATAGCTTCCCTAATCCGGCACAGGGTGGTGAGAAGTGGGGATAGCTGTTCAAGGGGCAGCATGCACGGACCATCAGAGGGGGCATTATCAGGGTCGTTGTGACACTCTACAAAGACCCCATCCACGCCTGTTGCAACTGCAGCGCGTGCTAATGCTTGAACGAATGTTCGAGAACCCCCAGAGCTGCCGCCACTACCACCGAGCTGCTGAACGGAGTGGGTTGCATCAAAGACGACCGGATAGCCGGTCGATCGCATGATTATTAGATTTCTTGGATCTAAGACCAAGTCGCGGTACCCAAAGCTTGTGCCACGCTCACATAGCAGGATCTTTTTATTGCCGGTGCTCGCGATCTTTTCAGCCACAAATTGCATGTCAGCAGGGTGCAGAAACTGGCCCTTTTTAACGTGAATCGTTCTCCCAGTTGCGCCGGCCGCAATCAGAAGATCCGTCTGTCGACATAAGAAGGCCGGAATCTGAAGAACATCTACCACTTGGGCTACGGTACGAGCCTGCTCCTCGGTGTGAACATCGGTCAGTACCGGAGCGCCGATGGTGTTACGAACCTCTTCAAGGATGCGGAGCCCCTCGTCAATCCCGATACCACGCTTACCAGAGACTGAGGTCCTATTAGCCTTATCAAATGAGGACTTAAAGACGAGTGATACAGGAAAGCGCTCGGTTTCTTTACGCAGGAACTCTGCGATTGAAAGACAGTGCTCGCGTGACTCTATTTGGCACGGCCCTGCAATCAGCAACAGCTTCTGATCCGCGCCAACCCTGACTGAAGGGGATATCTCTACGATCACTGTTCGCTCCCAATAGTAATAGTAGTAGCGCAGTCACTAGCGCTCTTTGTGGCGGATAATAGCTGCGGAGCTGAAGAGCTCTGCTTATCGATCTTGGACGTAAGTGTTGAGAGTTGTGATCTGCGCAGTTTGGCGGCCGCCACAAAGTCTCTAAAGAGTGGGTGCGGGGCCCTTGGAGTTGATTTAAACTCAGGATGAAACTGAACCCCGATAAACCACGGGTGATCCTTTAGCTCTATAATCTCAGCGAGCGTTGAGTCGGGTGATGTGCCAGAGAAAACTAATCCAGCCTTTTCAAGCTTTTCGCGGTAGGCGTTGTTGACCTCGAAGCGGTGTCTGTGACGCTCGCTGATAAGCGCCTTGCCGTAAATCTCTCTGACCTTTGAGCCCTCCTTAAGAGCGCACGGGTATGCGCCGAGCCGCATCGAGCCGCCCTTTAGGCTCAACCCCTTCTGGCTATCCATAATGTCGATAACGGTACACGAAGAGGTCGGATCAAATTCAGCGCTGGTTGCTCCAGAGAGCCCCGCAATGTGGCGAGCGTACTCGATCGTCGCGATCTGAAGGCCTAGGCAGATACCGAAGAACGGCACCTTGTTTTCACGCGCATAGCGCGCCGTTGCGATCTTGCCCTCACTGCCCCGCACCCCGAATCCACCCGGGATAAGGATTGCATCAATGTCCTGGCCATTATTGGCCTGACGGAACGATTTTTCTATTTCAGAGGTGTCGAGAGTTTCACTATCGACGTATACGATCTTAATCTTACAATTATTTGCCACACCACTATGGATTAGCGCCTCGCTCAAGCTCTTGTAGCTTTCAGTCATGTCAACGTATTTGCCAACCATTGCGATAGTGATCGTTTCACGGCTTGAATCGGTAAGTGAGGCTGCGATCTTTGACCAGGGCTCGAGCTTGGGAGCACCGGTCCAGATATTTAGTAACTCCACACAGCGCTGATCGAGCCCCTCCTGGTGTAGCACCAGGGGTAGCTCGTAGATCGTCTGAACGTCAGGGGCGTTGATAACGCAGTTTGGGCTGACGTTACAAAAGAGGCTGATCTTATTCTTGAGCTTCTCATCGAGCTTCTCCTCTGATCGGCAGATGATAATGCTCGGCACAATGCCGTATCCAGTTAACTCCTTTACGGAGTGTTGGGTTGGCTTAGTCTTAAACTCGTCAGCCGTTGCTATAAATGGAACTAAGGTTACATGAACAAAGAGGGTGTTCTGCGCCCCTACATCGGTGCGCATCTGCCGAATCGCTTCAAGGAACGGCAGACTTTCTATGTCACCTACAGTTCCTCCTACTTCAACTAGGCAGATATCAAAGCCTTCGGCAGCGAGCTTAATGCGCCGTTTAATTTCGTCGGTAATATGCGGGATAACTTGAACGGTGCCACCGAGATAATCACCCCTGCGCTCGTTTGCAATAACGGTCTCGTACACCTTGCCCGATGTGAAGTTGTTGAGCTTCGACATGCGGGTTCCCATAAAGCGCTCGTAGTGGCCGAGGTCTAGGTCGGTTTCGCTGCCGTCGTCCGTTACGAACACCTCACCGTGTTGAAATGGACTCATCGTGCCGGGGTCTACGTTGATGTACGGATCAAGCTTAATGGCGGTGGCCTTTAAGCCACGCGCTTCAAGTAGAGCTCCGATACAGGCAGTTGTAAGTCCCTTACCGATAGATGAGACGACACCCCCGGTGACAAAGATGTATTTAGTTGGGCGAGATTCCATAAAGCGTACGCTGATCCTTACAGGCTTTATACTCCAGATCAGTATCGCCTGTATGGAGGGCTAAGACAATTCAGGAGAGTAGGATTTTAGTGCGAATTATTGCAACGATATTCGGCACATGTACAACTTTGCAGGGCCGGATACAGGATGTAGTGTAAGACTTCAGGGGGAGGCGATATTTAGACCGCTCTTAGCGCGTTATTCAGGCGGCGAGTTGCGGCCTCCATGGTGCTTGAAAGGAACTCTGAGGGCTGGCCCAATGAGCTTAATTGTCTTAGAGCCTGGATCCCAAGGGTGCCTATCTGCTGCTGTAGCATGATGAGAACCGCCAGTCCCTTGGTATCGGGATCAATAGTGGTGCTTTCAATAACCCCGATAACAAAATCGGAGGATGGGAGGTTGAATTTATTGATCTCTTTGAGGTTTGAGATGCGACTGAACGCCTCAAAACAGAGCATTGCAGCGATTAGGGCCGCCTTTACCTCACCCTGAGAGAGGCTCTTCCAAACCCTATCACGGGCCCCACAGGTAATTAGGCTAGGGTCTTTAAATGGGCGAAGATCAGGGTCGATGAGGGCGAGAGCCTTTGTAACATCAGCGCGATTGATCGGTAAGTCTCGGCCTCCTACTAGGCCCTTCCATGGACTAAGACGGATATCAATCTCGGCGTTTAATAGCGTGAGAGGTGAGATAGCTGGCAACCCAACTGGACCAGAGAGTTGGCTCGTTTCTTTAAGTGGAGCTCGTTTTTCTTCGGTAATACGCATAAAAGCTTTCATTAATACGACTAACAACCGAGAATAACTACGTTTGTTACTACCCTAAGATCTGATTTCTTTGCGGATAGCCTCTTAGCTTGCCGTACAAAACCGATGTACTCCCACATGAATGGGGGGTAGGCTAAGGACTTCACCCATACCATTATATGGGGTTTTTAGCCGCTACTGTGACTTAACCGTATTTTCTCTTTAAGCAGGATCGCATGTCTACCAAAGGTACCAATCCCCTTGTTGTGCTACGCCAAGGCCGAGATATATCCGTAAGGCGTCGACATCCATGGGTTTTTTCTGGTGCCATAGCAGAGAAACAGGGCACCCTACAGAACGGATGTTTGGTTGAGGTTCGTTCAAAGGATGGCAGTTTACTCGGTTGTGGACACTGGGGCACACGTGGAATCGCCGTGCGTATGCTTTCGTTCAGAGAGTCCGAGGACGAGCTGCTGCTAATCAGGGAGAAGATTACCTCTGCCATTAATTTTCGCCGCGCAATTGGCCTACTCGAGGATCCGCAGACTACAGGATTTCGCCTTGTTCACGGAGAGGGCGATGAGCTGCCGGGCTTAGTGATCGATCTCTACGGAGAGACCGCGGTTGTGCAGGGCCACTCGCACGGTATGTGGAGACTAAAGGAGTCGATAGATGAGCTTTTACGGGCCGAGCAGCAGCTCAAAATTAAGCAGGTAGTTTTTCGTCGTGTTGAAGCTCAATTGGATCTCGATGAAGAGGGCAAGCAGCCTGAGATGCTCATCCCTGAACCACCGCAGGTTGTGGCGTTTTCTGAAAATGGATTGCGATTTATTGCCGATGTTACAAACGGACAAAAGACGGGATTTTTTCTAGATCAGCGGGTAAATCGCGCAAAGATTCGGGGATATGCAAAGGGCAAGCATATGCTCAATGCGTTCTGTTATACCGGAGCATTCTCGGTTTATGGATTCGCAGGGGGCGCTGAATCGGTGGTATCGGTCGATGCCTCTAAGTCAGCGATCGATCTATGTCGACAAAACGTGGTCGCTAATTTTGCGAGTGTGCAGCACCACTCAGAGGTTGCCGACTGCTTTAGTTATCTTACGCAGATTCCAGATACCTTTGATCTTATTGTGCTGGATCCACCGGCATTTGCAAAACATCAACGCGCAGTTCAGCGCGCCTTACATGGATACGAAACGATAAATGCACTTGCGCTAAAGCATATTAAGCCGGGCGGTTTGCTTGTGACGTTCTCCTGCTCGCAACTCGTATCGCGTGAGCTCTTTCGAGATGCAGTGATGAGGGCGGCGGCCCAAGCTGAAAGGTCGGTCAGGATTGTAGAGGTGCTGCATCAGGCGCCCTGTCATCCAACCAGCATCTTTCATCCAGAGGGGGATTATCTTAAGGGGTTGGTTCTGTACGTAGAATAAGCGGGAACTCCATAGGATTTAGGCGCAAGCCGCGAATGGCCGATCCGGTGTTGTTAAATTTAATTCCATCGTAGGCAAAATCTTTGAAGGGCACATGTGTGTGTCCAAAGTATATGCATGTGACGGATCCGATCTTTTCAGGATGAACGGAGCGTAGGTATTGCATGATACGTTCTGAGAGGGTCTGGCGTCGATGACGTAGGTACTCTGCTACATTTAAACGCAGGTGGGTGATGACCTGAGCAAAAACGATACTCGTAAGACTTCTGGGCGCTGAGCGATAGCGGTTTCGCACCTGGGAGATGTCATGCACCCCAATAGGTAGGTCACACACATCTCCGTGTAGGAAGAGGCATGCGCCGATCTGAAGCACATCGGCGATGATCGTCACGTTCTTAACACGCTGCGCGAGGATAGTTAGCTCTGCTACAAAGAGATCGTTGCAATCGTGATTGCCTAAGAGGTAGAAGAAGGTCGTGTTAGGATGCCGTTCTAAACAGGCCGTTAGCCATTCGATAGCGTGGCGGGTCGTTGTAGCGTGATTGGAGAAACGGGAGCGCTTAAAATCGAAGGTGTCCCCGTTTAGCACCACCACCTTATAATGTGCAGCAGCCGCCTCAAGCACGGGGAGGTAGCACTCATAGAGCGAGACGCAGGAGAACATATGTAGGTCCGAGATGACGAATCCTTTTTCTCCAGGGGTGGTGTTCATAGTGGATATTTTAATTAGAGGCTCCTATGATAACCCAATTCGGCGTGTTAGGGCTAGGCGTACCCAGCAGCAATTGACAGGGTATGAATAGTTACCTTATATAATTACTTGGTCCGTAGAGAGGGAGCGTTGTATGGTTCGACGAGCTGTAATTTATCTGGGTGCCTTTTTAGTGGCAGGGTATAGCGCACAGACCCTCGCGGCAGATTTCAAGCTTTCTGATCGTAACGGAGATGGGGCAGTCGAGATCCTAGCCTTCGGGGATAGCATTACCTATGGCGTAGGTGATGGAAGCGCTCCGGGGGATTATGTTGGGAAGATTTACGATGCGGGAGCCCCACGTGGATACCCTTTAAGACTATCATCTCTAATCGGTGTTGCAGTCGATAATGCGGGGCTACCTGGAGAGGAGTTGATACGGACCGGGATCGATCGCTTTCCAGGGTTGGTAATTGGCGGAAGTGCTGATACCGTCATAATCATGGAGGGGGTTAATGATGCCGCACACCAGGTTACAGCTAGCGTTTACTCCAATACGTTACAGAGAGCGATCAATGTAGCACGGGCCGAGAACAAGGATGTTGTGCTGGCTACCATAGCCCCACCGACGGAGTTTCATTCATCGCTCGCACCTTTTGCGAACGCATATTCTGTAGCGGTGCGACGGCTTGCAGCTATCAACTCACTTCCATTGGCAGATATTGAGCAGACCTTCTACCAGGCTTGCCCGGACCTCTCGATCTGTTCGTATTATAACATTCCTGAGGGGTTGCATCCCAATACACTAGGATACGATGCTATCGCAGAGGCTATGGCGCTTGCGGTGTCGGGAAATTAGCATGTTTAAAAAAAGCAGTTTCTGTTCCCTGATTATTTTAGCAAGCATGTTGACTGCCTGTGGTGGAGGTGGTGGTGGCGGCGGCGGTAGTAGTGCTGGAGGAGAGGTCGGAACTGGAATACGTGTACTACACGCTGCAATAGATGTGGTGCCTGTTGATGTTATTTCGACCGCAAAGGAGGGCGTTATCGTTCCGCAAGCTGTATTTGCAGTAAGCTCCTCATACCGCTCATTGCCGAGCGGCACGCAGGTTCTATCTCTTACCACTGCATTTAATAGCACCCAGGTTATCGCAACACTTAATTTAGATGTGAGCTCTGATAGTCGGCACTCAATTGTGCTTTACGGTGATAATCAGAGCCGTGGTACCCAAACTAAACTTCTAAACGATCAACTACCAGAGAGTTTTACAGGTGGGCTTATTAGGATCGTTAATGGTGCGACGGGAGCCGCAGCATTGTCGGTCTCAACACCGACAGATAGCCTTACCGTTGACTTTGGAGCAAGCTCTCAGTACGTGAACGCGACTCCAGGGGTAGTGCAGGTTGTGTCCCGCGTAGCTCTGGACGGCGCAATCGTAACAACAAACGCCCTGACGGTAGAGGAGGGGCGCGCCTACACGGTGCTAATTGCCGGAGAGGTTGGTTACTATGCAAAGGGTGTAGTATTTTCTGATAACTAAAGCTCTACCGGAGCTAGGTATCCTTATGCAGCTCGATCAAGCGCTGTCATCTCAATCTCAACTATAGCGCCAAGCGGTAAGGCGCTTACCTGAAACGTAGAGCGTGCTGGTTTATGACCCTCTAGCCTCTCGCCGTAGATCTTGTTGACCGTTTGAAAATGACTCAAATCTGTAAGAAAGATGGTTGTCTTAACGACATCCTTGAATGCAAGCCCCATCCCGGATAGTACAGCGAGCAGGTTTCTTAACACCTGCTCAGTTTGTTCCTCAATGCCAGCGCCAACAAGTTGCATAGTTTGCGGATTAAGCCCAACCTGCCCTGATAGGAAGGCCATGCCGCCAGCCCGTACCGCTGGTGAATATGGTCCAACTGCTTTAGGGGCATCAGGAAAGGATTCGTATAGGGTAATAGCGTTACTCATAGCAGGTAGCCTCGTTTAATAGCTGCGTTTTATTGGACGGGCCCTCTGATGTTAGTTTTCTGTGAATGTGCATTTAAAGAGGTACATCCGTTATAAAAATTGGTATTATCAGGCCAAGATTAGGATTGCAAGCTATGAAAGAGTCGATTTTAGTTGTTGATGACGAAGAGGATATTCGCGAGCTGATTCAGTACAACCTATCGAAAGATGGTTACCGGGTTACCTGTGCCGAGAGTGGGGAGGAGTGCTTAGCTATCGTCGCTAAGGTTAGGCCCGACATCCTCATCCTTGATCTAATGTTACCTGGGATCGATGGCCTAGAGGTCTGCCGTAGGCTAAAGGGCGAGCCTCTTCTTAAGGGTATCCCTATTATTATGGTGAGTGCGCGCGGCGAGGAGCCCGATGTTGTCTCTGGTCTTGAGCTTGGAGCGGACGATTACATCGCCAAGCCGTTCAGCCCACGAGTTCTTATGGCGCGGGTTAAGAGCGTGTTGCGTCGTGGTAAGGCGCCGCCGCTTGATCGGCAGGCGGTGGTTCAAGTTGATGGGCTTGTTGTTAACCCTCTCAGATGGGAGGTTCATATTGAAAACGTTCTTACAGAGTTAACTAATACCGAGTTTAAGCTGCTGCACTTCCTGATTCAACGGCCGGGAGTTGTGTTTACGCGCGATCAGATAGTTGAGGGAGTGCATGGGGATGATTATCCTGTGACCGATAGGTCCGTAGATGTTCAGGTGGTTGGCCTCCGTAAAAAGCTCAATATTTATGGGGATCATATCGAAACGGTGCGGGGAGTAGGGTACCGATTTAAGGGTTAACTACTCTCGTGCAATCGACGCCATTCTACTGTAGAACTTAGCCCTGTGATGATTCGTACGTTCTTTGCAGGGCTGACCCCCAGTTACATATTGCTCGTCCTTTCTAGCGTGGCTCCGATCTTTATCGTAGCAACCATACAGGGAGGGCTAAGTACTGTGTTGCTGATTGCGCTCTCTATCTCCTTAGTAATCTGCCTTATTGGGAGTATCCTGGTAGCCGGTCGAATCGGGCAGTCGCTTGATCGAATTGAGGGTGTAACGCAGCGCTTTGCCGAGGGAGACCTGACGGCACGGGTCTATCCTCCACGACTATCTCAATTGGTCGATCTATCAAAGTCGTTCAATACTATGGCGAGCCTTATTCAGAAGCGGCTTGAGAGATTGAGGCTCTTAAGTGCTGAACAGGATGCGATCCTGCGCAGTATGGTTGAGGGTGTGGTAACCGTTGATAGTGATGGGCGAATTAAGCGTGTTAATCAGGCCGCTCGAGTATTGCTAGATATTTCACTTGAGGAGTGTGAGAATAGACTTGTTCCAGAGGTTATTCATCATGCGGGACTGCAGCGGGTTATCTCACGGGTGATGCACTCGCCAGAGGCTAGCTCTGAGGTCATTACGATCAATGGGATAGATGAAAAGGTGCTGGAGGTATACGCATCTCCCCTGATACAGGAGGGTAGCGCCCCTACTGGAACGCTGTTTGTGTTTCACGATAAGACGCAGATTCAGAGGCTAGAGCACGTACGTACGGATTTCGTCGCTAACGTATCGCATGAGCTCCGTACCCCCATTACCTCAATTAAAGGCTTCGTAGAGACCCTCTTGGATGGAGCAATGCATGAGCCGGAATCGCTGAAAAAGTTCCTCAGTATTATTGGGCGACATGCGGACCGATTGAATGAGATCGTTTCTGACCTGCTAACCCTAGCGCAACTTGAGGCAAGGGGAGAGCGCGGACAACTGGAGTTTGAATCGTGCGCGGTAGAGGAGATCGTTTTGGCTGCTGTAGAGGCCTGCGCGCACCGCGCATCTGAACGTGGCACGCTTGTGCATATCCAGGAGGCTGGCGGGTATAAGGTGATGGCCAAGCCCAACCTTATAGAGCAGGCGCTCGTTAATTTAATTGATAACGCGATTAAGTACTCCGATCCAAGTAGCACGGTTGAGATTAAAGTCGAACAGATGGATGGTTTTATAAGAATAGCCGTTGTTGACACTGGGCCAGGGATAGAGAAGCAGCATCTCACGCGCCTATTTGAGCGCTTTTACCGAATTGATCAGGGGCGTAGCCGGCAAATTGGTGGCACGGGGTTGGGGCTCTCAATAGTGAAACATATTGCACAGGTTCATGGTGGGCGGGTCGAGGTGGCTAGTATTCCTGGGAGTGGAACAACTTTCTCGCTGCTCTTAAAAGCATAGGACCTAACCAAACTCTAAAGTGAAGTAGTAGGTAATCTAGCCTAAGGATGTTACAATTCGGTCGATCTTTTTTATTGAAAGGAATCTTTGCCATGGAGCGAATCCTGCAGGTATTATTTACCCCTATTTTGATCCTGAGCAGCATAGTGCTAGCAAGGGAGGGCTTCGCAGCTCCTGCGGGGTCTCCAGGTGTAATCAAGATCGATGGATCTAGCACAGTATTTCCGATCTCTGAGGCGGTAGCCGAGGAGTTTCAACTTGAGCATCGGGGCATTAATGTAACCGTAGGTATCTCAGGAACAGGGGGAGGCTTTAAGAAATTAGTTGCAGGTGAGGTTGATATCGTCAACGCATCGCGACCAATCAAGAGCATCGAGTTGGAGCAAGCGGCTAAGAACGGCATTAACTTTATCGAATTGCCTGTAGCGTACGACGCATTGTCGGTGGTGATTAATAAGAAGAACTCCTGGGTAGAGCAGTTGACCGTTAAGGAGCTCGCCGTCATCTGGGCGCCTGAGTCGCGTGGCAAGATATCAAAGTGGAGCGATGTGCGCGCAGGCTTTCCTGACAAGCCGCTACACCTTTTTGGGCCCGGGACAGATTCCGGCACCTTTGACTACTTTACCGAGGCGGTTGTTGGCAAGGAGAAGGCCAGTCGCGGTGATTATACAAGTAGTGAGGATGATAACGTGATAGTAACCGGCGTCTCTGGTAATGAGGGTGCGCTCGGGTTCTTCGGCGTTGCTTACTATAATAGCAACATGGATAAGTTAAAGGTTGTTCCGATCGATGACGAGGATGCTACTAATGGCAGCGGCCCACAGTTTCCAACTAAGGACAACGTTACAAAAGGTAGCTACAGACCCCTTTCACGCCCTCTTTTTATCTATGTAAAAAAAGACTCGCTTGAGCGTCCAGAGGTTCGTGAATTCGTTGCATACTACCTTAAGAATGTAGAGCTACTAGCACAGGAGGTGGGGTACATTGCGCTGCCTGAGAGTATCATGAGCCTTGTGCAGTCCCGCCTTGATCGAGCGGTAACTGGCACACTCTTTAATGGCAAGGTTACGGGTGTTGCAACACTTGAGCAGATCTTAAAGCAGTAGAGTAGGGTAGGGAGGGGTAACATTGTTCTCATTCGCACGCTCATCAAGAACCGTCGGCGAGAAAGCCATTGAGGCGTTCTTGCTGGCGTGTGGGGCGCTCTCTATCTTTACAACGATAGGGATTATCCTGGTGCTGGTGGTCGAGAGCGCTTTGTTCTTTGAGAACGTATCGCTGAGCCAGTTTTTTTTCGATACTGAGTGGACCCCGCTTTTCATGGAGAAGCATTTCGGTATCTGGCCGCTTATATGCGGAACGGTGCTGACCTCTGTGATCGCTCTTACGCTCTCGGTTCCAGCAGGCCTTATTATCGCTATCTACCTCAGTGAGTTCGCCAGTGAGCGCAGCCGTAAGATTATTAAGCCGGTGCTAGAGATCCTGGCTGGTATTCCAACCATCGTATACGGATACTTCGCACTTCTATTTATTACCCCGTTGCTACAACTATTCTTACCAGCACTTGGCTCCTTTAATGCCCTGAGTGCCGGCTTAGTGATGGGGATTATGGTCCTTCCGATGGTGGCATCGCTCAGCGAAGATGCGATTTATACTGTACCCCAGAACCTGCGTGAGGGAGCCTACGCGCTGGGCGCCTCAAAGTTGCAGATGATCTTTGGTGGTGTATTACCGGCCGCCATCGGTGGAATCACGGCAGCGTTTATCCTGGCTGCATCACGAGCAGTTGGAGAGACGATGATCGTTGCGATCGCCGCCGGACAGCAGCCGCTGCTACACTTTAATCCGCTGCAACCTGTGGAGACCATGACCGCATACATAGTACAGGTCTCTCTTGGAGACACTCCGCACGGCACCATTGAGTATCACACGCTCTTTGCTGTTGCGATGATGCTTTTTCTTCTTACCCTTACCCTCAATATGGCGAGCATGGCTGTACGCGATAGATTTAAAAGGATGTTTCGTTAAATGGGAGTTGTACTGACCACCACAACACAGAATGACACCTTAAGGAGGCGCACAGATGTGCGGTTGCCGCTCTTAGCTCGTCCGGGAACCGAGCGGGCCTTTGTGTTTCTCGCACGCCTTATGATCTACTCAGCGATGCTTATTCTGCTAGCTCTGCTGGTTGATATTATAGGGGATGGTGTAGAACGGCTGAGCTTCAAATTCTTTACGAGCTTCCCATCTCGTAAAGCTGAGCAGGCCGGGATCCTTGCGGCATGGACCGGCAGCCTCTATCTGATCGGACTTACGATTTCATTCGCCTTTCCAGTTGGTGTTGGTGCAGCGATATATCTTGAGGAGTACAGCACAAGGGGTAGGATAACGAGGATCATAGAGCTCTGTATTGCGAACTTGGCCGGGGTGCCCTCGGTTATATACGGACTGTTAGGGCTACAGCTCTTTGTGCGCACGCTTGGATTCAATCGGAGCCTAATCTCAGGCGCCCTAACGCTGGCGCTGCTGGTGCTTCCTATAATCATTATGGCCTCAAGGGAGGCTTTAAGGACGGTGCCGAAGGGCTACCGAGAGGGGGCTTTGGCGCTAGGCGCTACTAAGTGGCAGACGACCTGGACTCAGGTGTTGCCGGTAGCGCTCCCTGGCATTCTAACCGGGTGTATCCTAGCGTTCTCAAGAGCTATTGGAGAGACTGCGCCACTTGTGACCCTCGGGGCTCTTACCTATGTGGCGCAGGTGCCAGATTCAATCTTTGCACCCTTTACGGCGCTGCCAATTCAAGCCTTTAATTGGTTGTCGCGTCCACAGAGTGAGTTTCATGCTAACGCTGCTGCTGCCATTACCGTTCTGCTCGTGATTATGCTGGTTATAAATACGGTCGCAATAATCGTGCGGTCCAAGTTTCAGCGTAGGCAGAGGTAAGGTATTCTAGATGGTTGTGTTTAGGAGCTAATTTAGGTCAATAGATGAACGTGGCGCGTCAGTTAGCAATTAGTAGTGAGGGATGGAGTGAGATGAGTTCAGCCCAAGATCAGGTTAAGATTGAGGTAAATAAACTGAGCCTGTTCTATGGGGACTACCAGGCCCTGCACGAGATCTCAATACAGATACCTGCCAGGGAGGTAACTGCCCTGATCGGACCATCCGGTTGCGGTAAATCTAGCTTTCTTCGAACCATTAACCGCATGAACGATCTGATAGATGGTGTGCGTGTAGAGGGGCAAGTTAGGCTTGATAGCCAGGAACTTTATGCTCCCGATATCGACCTGATTAGGCTCAGAAAGAGGGTTGGCATGGTCTTTCAGAAGTCCAACCCGTTTCCAAAGAGTATTTTTGAGAACGTCGCATATGGTCCCCGTATTCATGGGGTGCGAGATCGTGCCGTGCTTGATGAGATCGTCGAGCGGAGCCTAATACGCGCGGACCTGTGGAAGGAGGTAAAGGATCGCCTCTATCGTAGCGCCCTTGATCTATCTGGGGGCCAACAGCAGCGGCTCTGTATCGCGCGTGCACTGGCGGTAGACCCAGAGGTGCTTCTTATGGACGAGCCAGCTTCGGCGCTTGACCCCAGATCGACTGCAAAGATTGAGGATCTAATCGGTGAATTACGCTCTCAGTACACCATCATTATTGTAACACATAACATGCAACAGGCGGCGCGAGTTTCGAATCGTACGGCCTTCTTTTATGAGGGTAAGTTAGTTGAGTTCGGGATCACAAAGGAGCTCTTTACAAAGCCCAAGGAGAAACACACAGAGGATTATATTACCGGACGTTTTGGATAACGTTTTTGGTGCTTAAGTTATTAACGGCGCTATGTTGAGTCAGTTCAGTAAGGAATAGATATGTCATTTCACCTACATCGAGAGATAGATGAGTTAAAGAAAAGGATCCTTGGATTAAGCGCGCTAGTTGAAGAGAGCGTATACAAGGCTGTTAAGGCCGTTGAAGCACGAGACGAAAAGCTGGCGCGTGAGGTAATAGAGGGGGATCAACAGCTTGACATGGTAGAGGTCGAGGTAGAGGAGGAGTGCCTTAAAATTCTAGCACTACATCAGCCTGTTGCCGCTGATCTGCGATTTATCGTGGCAGTTCTTAAGATTAACAACGATCTAGAGCGTATCGGTGACCTGGCGGTTAATATCGCCAGTCGAGCGATAAAATTAAGCGCTATTAAGACCCAACCTGAGGCGTTAATTGACTTTCAAGATCTTGAATCAAAGGTGCAGCAGATGCTGCGACGTAGTCTCGAGTCCTTAGTGAATCTTAACGAAGAGATAGCTAAAAGCGTCTGCAGCTCCGATGATGCTATAGACGATATTAATCGTAGTATCCACAAGCAGGTTATTCAGGCTACCCGTGAGCATCCAAACGATGTCGAGCGCTTTATTATATTACTTTCGGTATCAAAGAACCTTGAGCGCATAGCCGATCACGCGACAAATATCGCCGAAGATGTTCTGTACATGATTCGTGGCGAAATTGTTAGGCACTCTAAGGTGCAATAAGAGCGCAGTTTTATAGTTTTCGTACTGGAATGAATAGTTCCTAGTTTCCGGTTCTAAATAGGTGTGTTATTCATTGAGATGTGGTTTGAAATCTTATTTATATAAATAGTTTGTAACTATTCACCGGGTCAGATTAGTGTGCGTTAGCCCCTATCAAGGGGCGAGTTTGCGGAGCAAACTGGGGTGGAGACAATAACTATTCACCCCTAAAATGAGCGTCCCCGATCAGGGGACGTCAAGAAAGGTGGGTCTTTAGGACCGATCGCAAGATCGAATTCTTTTAGCCATCGACAAGTTTATACCGGGGTGAATAGTTGCGGATAGTCCAGGGAAACAGTGATGAGCTCTTTAAGATCCCTCTTTCTTTCACAGATCCTATTACTAGGGCTATCGTCTGGATCGGCGTATGCCGATAACGCCTATGAAGATCTTACGATAGGGGCGGTTTTGCCTGAAGTAATACAGGGCTGGGGTCAGCCGCTAGAGAAGATCGAGCGCAACGTTAAGCGTGAGGTACTGTGGAGCTATTCGCATGGTGCATATGTGCTTTTTAAGGATGGTCGGGTAATTGATTGGCGCTCGCTGCGGGGACGGGGGCCAAGATCTGAGCAGAAGGTAGCGGCTACAACCTCAACAACGGATAAACCAGCGGGAGATATCGCAGATATCGTGGGTGATATTGCGCGCGAGGTTCCGGCAGCAGCTGATGCGCCCTACGTAGAGCCTCCACAGTCGCGCAACGCACAGATAGAGCTAGCTCCCAATCAGATCCCGCCGCAACCTCCCGGTCGTAGCCAGGCAGGTATAGCGCAGCCGCTAGATCTTGAAGAGGATGATCAGTAGCTGTTAGTTGATGGACCCTTTCGGAACTAAGTACCAGATACGAGCAGGACTCTGCAGCACACCGGCGTAGCGTTTTGCATCATCTCCACGTCCCCAGAATAGATCTATCCGACCGGTTCCGGTAATGGCGCCCCCGGAATCCTGATCAAGGACGAAGCGACCCACCTCAATGCTACTTTGTGGCAGATCGCTTGGAGCGGCTTCTGTATCAAAGACCGGCTTGTTAAAGGTAATAAAAGCTAAGGCACCCTTTGGTACAAACTTCGGGTCTGCTGCAATCGTGCGGCCGGAGGTTGCTGGTATGCCGAGCGATGTAATGGCACGTTGCGGCGAGCGATTGAAAAATACATAGCTCGGATTACGGAAAAGGAGCTCGGAGCGTTCGCTCTCTGGCATAGTTTTAAGCAGCGCCACGATGCTTTGCATCGTGATAGCAGCAGGAGCTATCCGTTCCTTTAAGAATTTCCCGATCGCCTCGTACTTATGTCCGTTCTTTTCAGCATAGGTAACAAAAAATTGAGAGCCATCTTTGAGCTCAATTGTGCCTGAGCCCTGAATCTGGAGGAAAAACGCATCGATCGGATCAACCCAACAGATCTCTAATCCGCGACCCTTAAGGGTATGCTTTCCATCTATATCTTCTCGTGAGTAGTACGGAACTACTCGCCCCTTAGCGAGCCTTCCCTTGAGTGCTGATTCCTCCTTAAAGCGCTGCGAAAATGCTCCGAGAGGGATCGTAATAAGGTCATCTGGACGGCGATAGATCGGTTGCGAGAGGGCGGAGGTTGGCCGCAGGCTTCCACGTATAAGCGGCTCAAAATAACCCGTAAGGAGGATCGCACCCCAATCTTGCGCGCCGTATATCTCATAAAATAAAAAATTATTGCGTATATATTCTAACTTTTCTGAGTTGCTACGCGAGCTTATTAGCTCACTGCTGAGACGATCGAGGGCCTGTACGTATTTGCCGCGCGTGATCGATACCGGCCCAAACTGCATGGCTGAGTCGGGATTTCTGCTGAGAGCAGATCTCTGAGTGGCGATACCGCTCGCTAGATCTTTTAGGTTTAAGTCATCAGAGAGGGTCGGCGCAGCGACAGCTCTAAAGGCGGTTTCAGGGCTGGGCGCAGTACTTCTACCACAGGCGCTTAAGATAAAAGATCCTAAGGAGATGAGTAGCAGAGCTAAGAGCTGTTTGGAGGATGTTAGGCCTGATCTGTTTGTCACATAAGAGTTGTAGGGGGGCTATTGTTATGAGGCAAGAGCCTCAAAGTAGTATTTATACAAGAATTGAAGACCCTACTATATAGCGGTGATTAAAGACCCCTCCCGATAAATCATAAATCAATTCAAAACATCCCCTTTTATCAGCTACTTTTTGCAGCTTTAAGGGAAGCCGGCTTCCTACCAGCAGAGCCCAGATTTGCTAACTATACGAAGTTCCTAGCCTCTTCTGGCTAGGCACTAAGATTGCCTGAAGAACCTCAAAGTATTTTAAGAAATTTGAAACTTAAGCCGTAGCTCCGCATCGTAAGGAAGGTTGCTGTAGGTTCCAACGGTTTTTAGAGGGGGCATCCCTCTCGGTTTTAAGAGGTGATGTATGAGTGGTACTAGCGCCTACCTGCGCATCTTTGCTGTCCTCGTTACTCTCCTGGTAGTTTCCTGTCGAAACGGAAATGCCCAAAAAATAACACCGTATCGCGCGATGGTTGCGCTAGAAGGTATTTATAATCCGAGCCTTAGAGAGAGATCCACTACAGAGCTAGAAAAGATTCCAACCGTTCGTGTTAGGGGGCGGATCTATGCGGCTGGAAATATCGACCTACACCTAACTACCAAACGCAATAAAACCTGGCGCTCATTTATCCGACGTAACGGCAGGGAGGAGGAGGACCAACTCCAGCCCGTATTGCTGCGGGGTTCAGTAGCGATCGGAGGGGGCTTAACGAGGTCTGGTCGTCGAATCATGCCTACAGCTGCCTCAATCATCGGCAGTAAGCTAAAGCTTACGTTTCCCGGTCGAGCAAAAGGTTCGAGGGGAACCCTGCAGAGGATCTACACGATTACTATGACCATTGACGGCGCTATCTTAGTTAGTGCGCGCATATCCAGTATACCCTCATCGGCGCGGCGTCGTGGGGCCTGTGGTGCATCAACGGACAGTATGAATACACAGGAGCATGATGCGCCGATTGTACAACCCATTAAAAGTGAGGAAGAGAACGGTGTCGCCGAACTCTCTAAGGTAGTTACGATCAGTACCGATGCTGATCAGGAGTGGTATGCCAAGTACGGCGATAGTAGTAACGCAGTGATTGCATCCATCATTAATGCAGCCGAGGCGATCTATGCTAGGCAGTTGGGAATTCGCTTCCGAGTCGTGCGCCAACATGTGTATTCAGAAAGCTCACCATATAATACAACTGAGCCGATCCGTCTTCTGAATGCGTTTACTGGTAACGTTGAAAATCCATATAATCTCAGTGAAACCCCCGCGACGTTTCATCAGGACGTTGATATCAAGCACCTCTTTACCGGTAAGAATTTCGATGGAAGCGTAATCGGGATCGCATACATAGGGGTTGTTTGTTCAGTGCCAACCCTTTCGTACGGCATTACTCAATCATATGTGGAGTCTGCTGACTCTGGCATATTTGCCCACGAGCTTGGGCATAACTTTGGCGCGAATCACGATACATCAACACGCGGTAGTTTGATGTACCCAAGTATATCGATACCACCCTCCGATCATTTCTCTGAGGCTAGTTTGCAAGAGATCAATCAGCACCTTACACAGAGTGGCTCATGCATCTCCATTGAGCAGGTCGTACCGCGACCAGATATTACGCCAGGATTTCCAACGCCAACTCCACCCGAGCATCCGGATCTTAATACGGCGAAGCTCACTATCACAAAGAGTCGGGTTGGCGATGCCAATGCTCCGGTGGTGAGAATGTTAGGCCAGCTTGTATCAAATACGGGGGTTCCAATCAGCGCTGTCGGGATAAGGCTGTTTGCAGCCGGGGAGCCTGTTGGGGATGCCGTTAGTGACGAGCAGGGAAATTTCAAGTTTTTCGTTCGGCTAACACTTCCCAAAGACAAAAAGATCTACATGTATGCGGAAACCATCGGGGGAGAGATCTACTCAAATTTCCTATGGCTCGGCAAAACTAGTCCAAAGTTGAAGAGCTCTGGACGCAGGCGCAGCTAGCGTGATTCCAGAGTGATACCAGCAAGACTAAGTCCGTTTAAGTACCAACAAGGTAACTGGTCACCGTAGTTTAATGTAGAGATTTAAGCTACTCAGATTACGGCGAAGTTTGATAGGTAATTCGATTGGTCGTCCCCTGATTGGGGACGGCAGATTTTGTGACCAGTTAACGTTGTCACCCCCGATTTGCTCCGCAAATCGACCCCTGAGGGGTTGCTTTCACCCCCACCGCATTGCTGCGCCAGCAGCTTGCGCTGCTGGACGGGCTCCGCAAATCGACCCCGTAGGGGCTGTGGATAGTTGCTATAGTTTCAATACATTACAGCTAAGCACCTGTGCTTCATCAACTTCTCGTTGACCACCCTGTCAAGAGCTTGGTATCGTATTGACCTAATCTGGTTACCGCTCCGGGGATGCTCTGGTGAATTTAGTTACACTGGCGCAAAGCGCAAAGGTAAGTAGTGTGCGCTATCGATGCTGAGTTCCTGCGGCTTACCTCAATTGTTTGTGCCGTGGAGAAATGAAATGGCCAATAATAAGTTATACGTAGGAAACCTGCCCTTCTCGATAGAGGATCCTGACCTTTCAAGACTGTTTGCGCAGGTTGGTACCGTCGCATCAGCTCGTGTTGTGCTGGATCCAGCTACGGGGCGCAAACGTGGCTTTGGCTTCGTTGAGATGTCGAGCGATGAAGAGGCTCAGGCGGCTGTTGACAAGTTTAATGGCACGGAGCTAGAGGGTCGTACGATAGTTGTTGATATCGCCCGAGAGCGACCACCACGCGATGGTGGTGGTAGTGGTAGTGGTGGTGGTCGACGGCGCTAGCACGGTCGTCTCTATATAACACAACCGTATAAACGAAACGCCAAGAGGGTAAATCCTTCCTAACGTTTTTTCTTGGGTCTGTGTTACTCAAGTAGGAGCGCATCACAAAGCGCCTGTCGCAGCGCCTTAAAGGTTCCTATCGTTCTGGAATCATCTGTGCTTTCTGGTTTCTCTAAATAGAGCACCCCGATACGGCGCTTTCGTCCTAGAGAGCTGCAGATGGTTGTTAACTTATCTTCAAAATAGCCCTGTTTATCTGAGAGATTGCCCTGTTCTCGTATGATAATTGGTTGCTCGCAGGCGAATGCATTCGCAATAACGTCTTCGTGACCAATGGCAGCGGCGAGTAGATCCTCAACCGATGAGTCCAAGACCAGTACATTTGTTGCGGTAGAGCGAAGGATAATTTTATTAATCTTACGACCTCCAACCTGTCCGATAATGGTGCGAGGAGAGAGTGTTAATGTTGATGGATCAACTATGAATACACAGCCTCCGGTAAAACCAGCCTTAGGGATAAGATCTTTAATCAGGTGCTCAAGGGCCGTGCTGTTAACGGAGTTAATTGGCATCTCGCTATAGAGGGCTCGCAGCGCATCTTGAATCTCAGGCAGGCATTGGCGCACATAGCTATTGTTACATGCTCTAATCGCATTCGTGTGAGATAAGATCTTTGCCTGAGGATCTAAATTCTTTAGATCCTCAAAGGTTGAGGGCAGTGCCTGTGTATAGCTTGTAGAGTTATCAGCAGACTTTTTATTAATCTGCTCAAGTCCATCTGCTCCGATGTTTCGTATGAGATACTCTTGAGCTATGTACCAATCGTGTTCCGCCGATGGATAGGTATTTGGATTACTAGCGTGCGCAAGAGCTTCACCGACAGCGCAGAGTTTATCATAAACTTGCCACTCTTGTTCAAATATTGTGATATCTGCCAACGACACCTTTACGTTAGTTGGTTGCATAATTCGCATAGCAAGCATCATTGGAGAAAACCCAAGCTCCTTTGTGAGCTCATCATCAAGGCTGGAATCAGAAGGTATAGCCTTGATGATTCGAGCATAGAGTAATGGGTAGTTCCATGCGATCAAGTTAAGACCGATCTCTCGCATGACTCCGCGGCAGAATCCCATATCTGGATCCAAATTAGCATTCTCGCTTAAGACCTCGGCTGTCGATGCGATAATGGCCGTTTCACGTAGACGATCGGTTTGAAAATTCTCACTTAAGCTAAGCGCATGAGTGGACGGAAGCTTCTTGTTTAAGACTACTATTTGCTTGATGCGAGTAGGACCACCCCATCTAATTAACTTAAGCGGGTTGCAGATAGTAACCGGATCAATTTGTTCCGATGTTGCTATGTGCATTAGCTCTTTAATCACATAGGTAAATAAAGCAAAGTCCTGCTTAAGGATAGTTAGTAACTGATCTGGATCGTCGCTAAAGGCCTCGTCCTTAAAGCCCTCTTCCAATTGACTAATGACGGTTGGATTGAATGGGAACCAGAGGTTATTTACATGGTTTAGGGCTCTATTAAGCCGTGTTTCGGATCTTTTATCGTTTGAAAAAACCATCTTTACTACCCATTAACTGGTTCGTTGCTCAACTGAGAGTATTCCTCTCTTTCAGTTTGTATAATCGGATAGTAATAGAAATAACTTTAATGCCAGTAACTGGAACTTTAAATACTTGAATAATGGCGGTTATTTAACGGCGCGAGGATCCAAGTTGCTAGGGGCTAGTGGATCGGCCTACCAGCGGCTCGTAAGAGGCGTTTCCAGGAGAGAGCAAGTGCCACGGCTTTTAAAAGATCCTGTTCTGAGAATTCAGGGAATGCGCTAAGTAGCTCCGGAAGTATTAATCCAGGATTGCGTAGCTCCCTGGCTGAGAACATCTCAAAGCAAGCATCCACTACGTTCAGAAGGTAGCGTTGTTCGCTAGCTTTGGTAGTAAATGTATTTTGGACGATTGATGTATCTTCCGGCTCGTGCACCATAGCGTTGAACAGACAGTAGTAGATCAGTACCGCTCTGTATAGGTAATCTTTTTGTGGTACGGTTAATCAGTACTATCTGTAGAGATTATGATTGCCGATATTTGCACCTAAAATATACAGACTCGAACAGATCGGTACCTGGAACAACTCCCCAGGCTACTTGCAATCTTCGGCAAAGCGGGGAATCTTGGCCAACTCGGCAAGCCCCGATGCTTCTAGTTGTTTGGCCTTAATAACCAAGGGGTCATTACGCGATGTTTCGCCGTTCTTTCTAAAGTTTGCTCTGGCCATGATACGTTTTATGGCGTTGCGCGTATCTCCGTATAACTTCTGGAGCGCAGCTATGGTAGGCTGCCTATCTACGGTCTTGCAAAATCGCAGCGCCTCAGGACAGCTCTTTGATACCTCTGGGAACTCAAGTAAAAGCGTCTGTACGATTTCTATGAATTTATCAGCTTTAATGGCGGATCGTTCCGCATCGTCAAAGTTATTCTCAGCCGACTGGATCTTGCTTTTTGCCGATCGCGTGTCCTTTTTAGTGATTTTATTCACATCATTGGTTGCGGCAGCAGCGAGTACGGCAGCAGCTTTTTTGGTTAAAGCTCCGAGCTTTATCGCGATCTGGTTGAGCTCTCCTCTAATACTTCCAATCGGAGCGTCTATACATTCCCCTGTACACACTGGTACCTGTGTAGTGAGGGCGACGGAGCTACCGTTTAGGTTCCATGTTAGAGGGTCCGGTATACTTGCTACGTCTGGACTCAGGTTTACCTCAAAGGCGCCCTGGTTCAGTCCGGCAAAGAGTTTGTTAGGTTGTCCCAGATCGGCAGGGCCAGGACTGAAGCGGTTTAGTACACCTATTGGGAGGCTAACCTCAAATGGGTTTGGATTACTGTATCCGACCTTAATCCGCAAAATACCACCTGTCTTTAGGCCCTGGCAGTTAAATTTAGGCTCAACTGGCTGGCAGGTTGGAGAGTCTGCCTTTGTTGTTGTTATTAATAAAGCAGCTCCAGGTGGGCGCAATATCCAAGCTATTGCATCGCCGCGGTAGGTAGCGTTTGCAGCGCCCTTCACAGTGCCCCGTTTAAAGAGGGTAAGCTTGGAGTCGCTAATAGCCGGGATTCCACCGGTTGATATAAAATTATTAACGGTAGAACCGTTACTATTAGCAACTACCGTAATCTCAGATTGGGTAGTGTTGGTGTAGCTAAAGTAGGCGGTTTTTGTTCCGTCCTGATTGTTAAATACGCATTCGACCGCTGTTGTAATCTGTGTTGGCTCGTCGCTCTCGTTGTTGTCCTGAGCGTTAGAGCAGCCAGGATCAACAAGATCTATTAGGCCGTCGGTATCGTTATCAAGGCCATCCTGGCACTGCGATTTGATATTAGTCTCATCGTTGTCCTGCCTGCTGGTGCAACTAAAGTCATTCGGAAAATCTATAGCTCCATCGTTATCGTTATCTAAGGTATCCTGACACTGTGAGGTGCCATCGCTTTCGTTATTGTCTTGCGGCGAAGAGCAACCTGGGTCGAGCAGATCTATTAGGCCATCACCGTCGTTATCTGAACGGTCCTGACACTGGGATGTGCCATCGCTTTCGTTATTGTCCTGCGGCGAGGAGCAACCTGGGTCTGACATGTCTATTAGGCCATCCCCGTCGTTATCTGAACGGTCCTGACACTGGGAGGTGCCATCGCTTTCGTTATTGTCCTGCGGCGAAGAGCAACCTGGGTCGAGCAGATCTATTAGGCCATCACCGTCGTTATCTGAACGGTCCTGACACTGAGAGGTGCCATCGCTTTCGTTATTGTCCTGTGGTGAGGAACAGCCCGGGTCGAGCAGATCTATTAGGCCATCACCGTCGTTATCTGAACGGTCCTGACACTGTGAGGTGCCATCGCTTTCGTTATTGTCCTGCGGCGAAGAGCAACCTGGGTCGAGCAGATCTATTAGGCCATCACCGTCGTTATCTGAACGGTCCTGACACTGGGATGTGCCATCACCTTCGTTATTGTCCTGCGGCGAGGAGCAACCTGGGTCTGACATGTCTATTAGGCCATCACCGTCATTATCCGAGCCGTCTGCACATGCTGCAGGTGGTGGTGGTGGTGCAGGTGCTGCAGGTGCCGGTGCTGCAGGTGGTGGTGGTGCAGGCGCTTGGGGTGGGGCCGGGCAGGTATTGCCAGTCATGATAACACCATTGCAGCAGATGCGTAACGACGCTGTTCCTGCTTCTGCATCGGTGATTCGTTCACCAGCTAGATCCGTAGCGTATATAAAACCACTCTTACCCGGGTCGGAACAGAATGGGAGGTCTGTTCTACCAAAGCAGGGCACTGGTCCTATAATATTATAGTCTGCAGAGAGCGTTACGTGAAAAAAGGCCTGCCCATGTCCAAAATTTAGAGGTCCCGCATTAACGGGATGGCTGCTAGGGCAGCCATTAAACTCGCTATGCATCATCGGCCAGCCACCATTTCCAGGAATTGGATTTGGTCGGCACCTAGTGGTTGGACACCCAGCTTGAGCCATGGCAGCTGATATTTGAAGTAGAAACAGCGCCCCTAGGAGTGTCGCATGTTTTGTAATGATCCTCAAAAGCTCATTATTTTGCATAAAATGAACATCGGCAGAGATTCTTAGAACTTAATAGTATCTCACATAAAATATGGGGGCCGGCCTTTGGCATAACCCTTGAAGGTTAACACCCTAGGATTCAGAGGTAATCGCAAACCGGGCGATCTTTAACTTCGTCAGGCCTTAATCCGGTGCTAATATCCTGATCCAATTAACGTCTGGAATCTTGGTGGTTATGAATAAATGTATCGTTATCGCAATCACTTGCCTCGCCTTTGTTTCCGTACTTGAGGCCCAGGTTCCAACCGACTTTGATGGAGACGGAAGATCCGATCTAACAAAGATAACGATAGAGGATGACAAGAGTTTGACATGGACCGCCAAGCTCTCCTCCACAGGGGAGAGTGAGGAGTTAGGCTCTCTTGGAAGCTCGGGCAGTCACGTTATTATGGGGCAGTGGCATGGTAGCGCAACTCAGATCGGGACGGTCACAAGCAATACCGCCGACAATACGCTTACATGGACCATAATCGAGGCTTCAGGAGCCACGATCGAACGAACATTCGGTAAGAGCGGAGATCTGGCCATAGCAGGGGGTGATTTTAACGGTGATGGTGCAACCGATGCCGTAGTTGTGCGGCTAACAGCGGGCAAGGCGGTTTGGGAGATCTCGTATGATCTCTTTAGTAACGCTGCTAGCACACCCGAAACTGTTACCTTTGGTCGGACCGGTGATAGGGTGTTTTTTGCGCGTATCGATCAAGAGGTTACGGACTGGATCGGTGTGATGAGAAAGGGTAGCGGTAATCGCTCAATCGCTCGGATGAAGAACCTCGTAACGGGCGAGGTGCGACAGTTTACCAGGATGCCGAAATTCGCTTCAACCGGAGTTAGGCCGCGCGCCATTCCGATTCGTCAGGAGTCCGGCGCCGATCTATTGGGGTTCCAGGTAAGTAAGGGCAAGAACACCACGCTCAAGGTATTCTCTCTGGCGGGGAGCTTAATCTCCTCTACCAATTTTGAGGGTAGCGGTGAGGTCGTAGTGGGGGATTTTATCGAAGGGAATGGCTACGAGCTAGCCTTTCAGGGCGCAAAGGAGAGTGGGATATTTAATCCAATTTCAGCCGAGGTGCGAGAGGATGAATTTTTGGGTGGTGTGGCAGTTGATGAGATAAATCTAAATACGGTAGGGACGACCCCAACTCCGACCCCGCCAGATGATGGCTCCGGAGATAATGGAGACAATTCAGGAGGGTCTATTTCGCAGTGCTCCCAGATCGTTGCCTGGCCAGGTGGACATATCTATAAAACTATCGGCTCCGCACACTTCTCAGATATTAGGCGTAACACTATAGGAGTGATCCTCAAGGAGGGCGCACGGGGACCGTTCCCATCATGCGTTAAGGCTATCGATACCGAGGGCAACGTGCTGGCCTCGCTTGGGCTCTATGCAAGGGGCGCCGGTTGGGAGGCGCGTTACTATGCCGGCATCGGTTGTGGAATTAGCACTCCGCTCAATGGAGTTGCAGTGGCAGATAAGGCACGTCGCAACACCGGTAGCGCCACTATTTATATGAACTTTGGTGGAGTTTGCTTCGGCCCGATAACTGCCAATCAGTGCGTTAATAGCACCTCATGCTAATGTAGGCGCACCTTTTAATTTGTGTCGGCCAGGATCTCTTGTGCGATAATCATACGCTGAATCTGGTTCGTGCCCTCAACTATCTGCAGCATCTTGGCCTCACGCATATAGCGTTCAACCGCATAATCCTTGAGGTAGCCCGCACCCCCAAGCAACTGCACCGCATCGGTCGTGATAGCCATTGCAGTGTCGGTAGCAAAACATTTAGCGACAGAGGCAGAGAGCTTAGTATTAAGCTTATTATTAACCCCTGCAGTATGCGTAGCATCAAGATCCTCGGCTGCTTTAAGTGTGAGGAGCCTTGCCGCCTCAAGTTTTACATACATATCGGCCACCATAAACTGTAGCCCCTGAAAGTCAGCTAGGGGGTGCCCGAACTGTTGACGCGTATTGAGGTGCTTGAGCGCGCTTTCGATCGCTGCGGCAGATAGTCCGTTTGCGCACGCTGCGATATTGACTCGCCCACTTGTTAGACCAGAGAGGGCGACCTTAAAGCCGTGGTGCAGGGGGCCCAAGAGAGCGGAGGCCGGCAGGGGCGCTTGATCAAAAAAGAGGGAAGCGATCGGTGAAAGCTCACCCCCCATCTTCCTCTCTGGGTTGCCGATCGTTAGCCCAGGTGTTGAGCTAGGCACTATAAAGGCAGAGATGCCGGAGCCTGCAGTATCGGCGGTCTTTGCACAAACGATATATAGGTCAGCAAATCCAGCGCTTGAGATGTAGCATTTGCTTCCAGTTAGGAGGTAGGAGTCCCCATTCCTAGTTGCTGTGGTCGTAAGGGCCTGTGAATCTGACCCGGCGTGCGGTTCAGTTAGGGCGAATGCGCACAGCAGCTCGCCCGCAGCGATCTTGGGCAGCAGCTCCTGTTTCTGCTGTAGTGTACCGTGACCTGTAATAAGCCTAGACACCATCGTATGAACTGAGAGGAAGATAGCAGGCCCCAGATCGTAGCGAGAGATCGTCTCAAACGCGGCCGCACAGGTAGTTGCAGAGGCTGAGATGCCGCCGTAGCTCTCTGGAACTGAGAGGCCCGCTAGCCCCGCATCGCCAAAGGCCCGAAAGAGGGGGCGCGGTACGGTATTATAGAAGCGCTCATCTTGATACTTATGGATCTCAGCGCGGCAGACACGCTCGATGGTTTCAATAATAAGGGGATCGGGGCTTTGTATGGTCATAGTATCTAGATAATACCTCTTGTATCTCAGGGTGAATAGCAGAAGATTGTCATCTAGCAATTAACACGCTTGGAAGCACTACAGGGGGCCTCTGTAGGCTCCCTGGGGCAACCTCGCTCCGGATAGTTTCACTTGCGACGCTGAGTGCCTCTGCGTGCTTGAGCACAGAGTCCGCAAGATCCTCGAATGAGTCGAGGTAATCCCGCTCCTGATCGACTAACTTATATTCAAACGCAGCTATACCCCAGAGCGGGTTAGTAAATGGGTTTAGACCCTGAGGTTTTTTAAGCTGGTGGCGCCGTTTTTTTATTAAAGCTGGAACGTTAATCCAAAACGAGTAATTACGTTGATCATCAAGGCTTTTGCCGCTTCTCCACAGGAATATATTTCTTTCTGTTTCCGCCAGAAACCAAAGCGGTGTAGTAGGTTGCCCGCTAATTCCGAGCATCTCACGTTTGCGCAGCTCATTTTCAATTGACTTTAAAACCCCAAGCAGTACGCACCCTTTAGGTAAGATATGTGCGCCGCTCTGCAAAAGCTGCGTATCTGTGCCTTGGAAACCTTTTGATGATATCTGCAAAGTATTTGATCTCCTTGCTATTTTTAGCAACACAGGTTCTCAAGGTGTTGATTGTCTCTGCCGAGTGCAATCTCTAGACCAGGGTGTAGAGGAGGTTGATAGGTACCCGTTATGCTGACTAGTTACCAATTGAAGTTAGTAGTCCGCTGGGGTAGATCTTTGCACTATGGTTTCCCCTCCACCCCTGCCTATAAAGCCCTCCCTGCGTATCTGCCACCTGGCCGATGTGCACCTCGGGTATCGCCGCTATAATAGGCTCTCCAAGGGGGGGATTAACCAACGTGAGGCTGACGTTAACGTAGCCTTTCAGGAGGCGATTACCCGTATAATCTCCCTGAAGCCAGATGTTACCATTATAGCTGGCGATCTATTTCATGCGGTCCGTCCATCTAATACGGTTGTTACGTTTTGCTTTAGGCAGCTACGTCGCCTCGCAAAAGAGAGCGGCAGGCCGGTTGTTATCGTTGGTGGTAACCACGAAACCCCGAAGCGGGCTGATACCGGCTCGGTGCTGCAACTCTTTAGCGAGATAGATGGGGTTTATGTAGCAGATGCTACACTTGAGACCTTTACCTTTAAGGAGCAGAGCCTCGCTGTAACCTGTCTTCCGCACGCCGCTATTATAGGGCGCGACAAGCTCGAATTACGGGCAGATGATCGCTTTAATCATAACGTGCTGGTTGTGCATGCACAGGTCAATGAAAAATGGATAAGCGACTTTGGTGGCGCAGAGCTTGAGCTCAAGGCGCTCTCCCCACATGAGTGGGACTATATCGCACTAGGGCATGTGCATATTCAACGTGCGGTTGGTCTTAACGCCGCGTACTCGGGCTCAATTGAGCACACCTCCGCTAATATCTGGGGCGAGTCCAGCGAGCTCAAAGGTTTTCTTGAAGTTCGGCTCCCCGGAGCCAAGCGCACATTTCATCCACTAACCTCACCACGCGAGGTGGTTGTATTGCCCCCTATCGATGCTACGGATCTTGAACCGCAGGCGCTTAGCACAAGGATAGCCGATCTCTCTGCCAGTATGGCGGGTGGGCTTGATGGTAAGATAGTGCGTCTTGCTATTCACAACGTGTCGCGTGAGACCTATAGAAATCTCGATCATAGGGAGATCCGGGCACTGCGCGCCAAGGCGCTTAACCTAACCCTTGATATAGTTTTTTCAACCGTGCGACCCGATCTTGAACGGTTAGGTAAGCCTGGCAAGGGGCTGCTTAAGGAGCAGTTAATTGAGTTCAGTAAGAGCTGTGCGGTTCCCGGGGTCTCTTCGGATGAGATCTCAGAGGTGTTAGGGAGCTATCTCTCAAAGGTTGAGGCGAAATATGAAGCTTCGTAGCCTATCGTTGCACCTCTTTCGACAGCATACAGAGAGTTTTATCTCGTTTCCGGACGGGCTAATCGGCGTTATTGGGCCTAACGGAGCTGGAAAGAGCACCATAGTTGAAGCGATAGGGTTTGCAATCTTTGGCTCACGTGCTCTTAGGGGGCGCATCGAGGATGTACGAACACGTTTTGCTCCAACTAAGGGTGGCAGGGGAAAGAGGGAACAGGAGCCGCGCGTTGAGCTAACCCTAGAGCATGAGGGTGTTCTCTTTCGAATTGAGCGTACCCTCTCTGATGCGCTGCTATATGTGGGGGGCGAGTCAACGCCGGTGACGTCAGGCAATAGGGAGGTCTCCCTGAAAATCGCAACGATAGTTGGAATGTCGTACGATGAATTTATCTCAACTTATTGCACGGAGCAGAAGGGGCTTGAGTTTCTAAGTGGAAAGAAGGGCGCTACAGAGCGAGAGAAGTTTATTTTGCGCATGATGGGATACGATCGCCTCGAGGTAATGCAGGATCTCTTAAGGGCAGATAGAAAAGATAAGCGTGCTGTACTAACAGGCTACGAGGCGAGTCTTGGCATCCGTCAGGAGCTTGAGCAACGAAGCTCTACTGAGCAGGAGTGCCTACTGGCTATTAGATCTAAGCACGATGAGGTTGCCGCAGCGCTTCAAAGAATTGAGCAGGAGTTCGCAACTTTGCGTGAGCGCATGGTAAAGCATGATGATCTGCGCGCTAAGTTTCTAAAATCAAGAGAGGGGCTACAGGCCCTGACGGTGCGGCGCGAGGAGCGCGAGAAGCGCCTGCGTGCCTTAAGCGATGCGTGCGCTCTGGCCGAAGAGCAGTTGGCACGCGAGCTTAAGCCCCTTACAGGGGGGCTAGATCTTGAGGAGTCCCTTGCTACTGTAAAGCTCAGAAGCTTTGAAAAGCGCCAGGCGCTTACACAGCTAACAGAAGCAGCCCGTGATATAGAGCTAATATGGCGCGGTAGCCTCTCTAAAGCTGAGGCGGCACGTGATGCGGTTACAGGGCAGATTGAGCAGCTCGCCAAGCGGGTAAAGAAAGCAGAGGCGCTTGAAGCCGGGGGGGATTGTCCAACCTGTGGGCAAGCGCTGGGGGAGTCATTTGAGCAGGTTCAGGCGCACTTTGCAGCTGAAGAGCGTGAGCTCATGCGCAGAGTTAAAGAGCTAGATACCCTGGTTAGTGAAAAGGTAGTACGACCCGCGGAGCTTGAGAGGTTAGTTCGTGAGCGTAGTGAGCTTGAACTATCAATTCAGCATCTAGATGCCAAGCTGCATGAGCTTAATCTCTGCCAACAACTTCAAGCACGGCGTGAAGATCTAAGCAGGGAGCAGTCGGCTATCAAGGTAGATCTTACCTTAGTTGAAGAGAGCCTTGCGCGGGCCCAGGAGAATCTTGTGGCTATGCGCTTCTCTGAAGAGGGATATCTAAAGGAGAAAGGCGCGCACGATGTATCGCAACGCTTGTTAGAGGTGCAGCGTTTGCAACGTGTTCGCCTTGAGGGCGAGGTGAACACGCACGAGGCGATGCTGCAACGTACAAGGGCTGAAATCGTGCGATTCGATGAGCGCAGCGGTGAGGTTGAGCGGCTACGCAGGCAGGTTCGTATCTTTGATGAGTGCGACCGCGTTATGACCGACTTTAGAAAGTTCGTGAACTCTTCGATTCGGCCCCGTATGGCTGAACTTGCCAGTGAATACTTGGCTGACCTGACCGATGGGCGCTACTCGGCAGTTGAATTAGCCGAGGATTTTACCCCTACGGTAGTTGAGGACGGCGAGGCCAAGCGGGT
>JAPLFS010000031.1 GCA_026390555.1 Pseudomonadota bacterium | reverse complement strand
TATGCCAAACGGTAGATAATGGACCGACAATTGATGCATTACGGGATCTCTTTGCACAAGCCAGGAACACCGCTAAGAGGACCATAGCACGCGCCTATTTTAGAAATACCGGTGCAACGAACCGTAAAGACAAACTCGTTGTACAGGCCATAAGCCTTGAGAGCCAGGGACTTGCTCAACTTGATCTGATTCCTCGCACCTCGACCGAGTGTCAGTAAGAGCGTAAGTAGGTAGAGCTTCGTGCTAGTGGGATATAACGCTCAGCAGCAGGGTGGTGGTAGGGGTAGTAGGGTAGCCCCCTATTCCAAAGAACCCTATAATCAAGAGCGTACCGTATGACTACTACTATAGACCCTTTAAAACTTGCAGAAGCTGTAGCTACCCTTCGCTCTGGCGGGCTGGTTGCCTTTCCAACCGAGACCGTCTACGGACTCGGCGCTGACGCCACAAATTCTAGCGCAGTGCGCCGCATCTTTGAGGTAAAGGGGCGCCCCTCCTCAAATCCACTTATTGTGCATATCTCCTCGTTTAATGATCTTGCTCGTTATGCGGATCTCTCACGCTCCTTTGATCGCAAGCTTGCAGAGAGCCGTCTTGAAAAATTAGCTCCCTTTTGGCCCGGGCCGTTATCTATCGTGCTCCCTGCGGGCGCATCTATCGCTAGAGAGGTGCGTGCTGGTGGAGACACAGTAGCGCTTAGAGTTCCACGTCACCCAGTTGCACTTGCTCTACTGAGAGCATTTGACGGGCCTATAGCTGCACCGAGCGCTAATGCCTCCATGTATATCAGCCCTACAACGGTGCAACATGTTAGAGAGGCGCTCGGTACTAGCGTTGATTGCATCATAGATGGCGGCGCATGTGAGGTCGGTCTTGAATCAACCGTACTATCGCTACTTGAACTAACTCCACGAGTGCTGCGACCCGGGGCAATTACCAGGGAGCAGATCGCTGCTACTCTAGGTTGCACCGTAGGGGGCCCTATAGCAGCCTCTAACGCTCCCCTTCAATCTCCTGGACTTATGGCGAAGCACTACGCTCCGCACACACCGGTCATGCTTAAGAGCGCCCTTAGGAGAGATACAAAGCTGCCAAAAAAGGTTGGCGCGATACTATTCTCTCCGCAGAGCCTGGCATTTAGCCCATCGCACACGACAGTTTTGAGCCCTGGGGGAGAGCTTAAAACGATTGCAGCGAATCTATTTCAGGCCCTACGTGAACACGATCAACTCGCCCTCGATCTGATTATAGTTGATACATGTGAGCCGATCGGACTCGGTGAGGCCATTATGGATAGATTGCTGCGCGCTAGTCACAGGTAAGGCAACCTATGCGGGGCGCCCTATGCTAGCTTATCAAGCAGGGAGCTAACCGATTTAATAGCCTGTAGGCTCTCAATTGGGCGGGTGCCGGGTTGCAGGCTGCCACTAATATCAACACCACTAGCACCACTATCAACAATCGAGCCATCCTCATTTAAGAACATCGGCATCGCTGGAAATGCTTCACGCGCGCACGCTAAGGTTGAAAAGAGAACCGGGTCTGCATCTTTAACTTTATCGGCTAACTCAAGCGGAATCTTTCGAGCTCTGCTTCTAAGCGCCATTAGCTCCGTCATACCCAGACGGAAGAGAGGTCCAAGGCCCAAGGCATTGTAGGCCTCAAGCACCGTTGTGGTACCATCCGCGATTAATCTTTCAAGCCCCAGGTTGATCGCCCCTTTTACCTGCTCTGCCAACTCAAGGACCCGCTCCTGCTCAGCGAAATCTATCCCCCACCGCACAACAGCGGCGTTCATAATGTAGGTAAACTCCATCTCTATGCTCTCGTGGTCTTCGACTCTGCGCAGCAGCTCCGCAAATAAACGGGTTGCGCGTGCCTCATAGATCATGGGCTCAATGCTACGAATATCCTCAATCACCTGCGAACGCTTGCCAGCTTTTAGAACACCCTGCGCTTCGAGTACCGAGTACGGTGCGTGAATGCTAGCCGCGACCTCTGGCTCAGGGATACCCTCAGCAGCGAGCCGTTTAGTGCGCTCTATGTAAGCCTCCTCCTCGAGCATACTGATAGTAGCAACCGAGGGAATGGCGATAAGTTGATAAAAGAGCTCTGCATTCGATTCAAAGATCAGGGCCAGCAGACGCGCTAAAAGAAAATGGTGATCAGGATTCTCTGTTTTTATTCCGACCCAGGTTGAGCCGTTATCGGGGGTATGAAATCCAGGCCCAGGGGGCTGCTCACTTGGATCTTCAAAGACCTGCACCTCAGCATATTTACCGATCAACACAGCCAAGAGCTTCAGATCGATAAATTTAACGAGCTTCTGCAATAGCTCTAGCGAGTCAGTATCATCTGTCAGGGCTAACCACCCCCATAATACCTCCTCGTTAAGAGCATCTGCGTGCCAAAGATCGAAGTCCGATATAAGTTTGCATTGCTCTAGCGAGGCCATCAAGAGCAGGTCGGTACTGGACTCAATCCCCCGCTGCTTTATGATCATAAAGAGGCTCTGCACGGGAAGTTGCCGCACTACCTGCTCAGGCGCATCGGCCTCAAAGATCGCTTTATATAGATCGCTACAGGTATGGCCCCTAAATGGCGCTACAACTGGCGCGCTATCAGTGCTGCTCATTTGATAGGTGTAAAGGTAACATGAATCTGACGGCCCATCGCTGGTGAGCGCTCATCAACCGTTGCAACATCTGCAAGACGCGCGATGATCTGATCAAATTTTAGCCTGCCGAGATCGACATACATAGCCTCACGCCCCTTAAAGCGCATAACGAACTTAACTTTGTCACCCTCTGCTAAAAATTCGCGGGCCTGCTTGAGTTTTACCTCCAGGTCACCAATATCAGTTCGATATCGTAGGCGCAGCTCCTTAAGGGTCGTATCGGTGCGATTCTTTCTGGCCTCCGTCTCCTTCTTCTGCTCCTTGTATTTGAACTTGCCGTAATCCAGGATTTTGCAGACAGGGGGTTTGGCTTGTGAGGCAACCTCTACTAGGTCTAGTCCTTGCTCCTGTGCTTGCTGCAGAGCATCGTGCACGGACAAAACTCCAAGCTGTTCACCGGTCGATGAAACAACTCGCACCTCTTTTGCTGTAATAAACTCATTAATACGATGGGCATCGGGGGCGGACATGGGACGATTAAAACGGCCCCCGCGGAAAGCAGGTTTGGGAAAGGGCTTCAAAAACATTCCTCCATTAATAAAGTGACTTTCAAGGTCCTTACGTTATCCACTGATCTAAGATGAATCAAGAGCTTGTTAGAACTATTCGAAAACGGCATATTTTATAAAAAATGTACCTTTCTCTTATTTTTTCTTTGATTCTGGCTTCTTAGCATCGGTTTTCTTATCGCCAGGGGCGCCAGCCGCCCCCTTAGTGCTAGTCAACTCACGACATTTAGGCTCACTCGCCTCAACTGTACCACACACACCCTGCTGCTCTCGACACTCCTGCATAAGCGCCCTTTCGAGCTCGACACGGGTCGAAAAACTCAATGAATTCAATATAGAAGACCTGCTTGAGAGCTTGGTAGCGACGCATTCACCAAACCCCTCATGGTCACGCCTACAGCTATCAGAGGCCTTAGCCCTTTGCCGATTAAGCTCGATCTGAAGGGTGCTCTTTGCCGTAGCCTCATCCACCGCGCTCCGTTCAACCCCGATAAATAGCACCAAACTCGGTGCGCTTGTGGGGGCTGCCACAACCTGTTGTTGCCCCTTAACGGCTACGCTTTCAGTAGGTGGGGGGGATCTTAGCCAAGTATATGAAACCTCAGCGGCGCACAGGAACTCAGCCCTTAGCTCCAGACATGGCAGGCCCACAAAACAGGCAACTAATGCTGCATAAAAACCGATAAATTTAGCTCTCATGTTTTGAATACCTGGTGCGGTACTGCGTCTTAGGCAGCACGGTCTTTGAATTCGCCTAAGATATATAGGGCGAAACACCTTGCGAGCAAGCTTAAACCGTATGGGTTGACCATAAAAGTATCTTATTAGTCTCTATTTTCCCGGAGTAAATGCAATGGAAGGAACAACAGGTAGCTCATTTTCAGGTATCAATCACGATTATCAGCAGGAATTCGGATCTCCAAATATGACCGGCAGCCCGGAGCGCAGGTTGCTCCTTGCGATCCTTGAGCGCGCCATTCTCGACTTCGTAGGAAACGATCCACGCGAGATAGCTGAGGCCGAGGAGTGGATCTTTAGTTATAACGATATCTCAACTGCGGGTAACTTCTCATTCTCCTGGGTATGTGAGCAGCTAGATCTAGATACAAACAAGATCTCTCAAAAGATTCGTAGCATGCCGCGCAGAGGCACACGCAAGGTTGCTCCGTGGTACTTTCAGAAGAGCGCTAGCATTACGCAGTAGTAGCGCGGTTAGTGATAGTACCGAGCGCTGACGCGCGCCGGGTGCGGGGGAAGATTGGCAACTCTCCCACCCTGCTGCCCGTTCCAGAGATCTCTAATCAAGGATCGGGGCGCAAAATTACCCACATTGGCTTTATCATGGCCCCTACGAGAGGCTATTTCGCGCGAGACGATGGTAGCAAAGCTGAATCGACGGAGCACCTTCGTACGGGGCAGAAAATAAAGTGCGCCGATTATTCCGGCCATAAATGCACCGATAAGAAGTGCTGGAAACGCATACACCGGCGAACTAGCATGCCCGATCGAAAATACATAACACACCGTAACGAGACTGATAGCGAGCAGCGCCAATGCTGGCATTGAGACGCTCGGTTTCTTTATAAAAAGGCTCTCATCTGTCACCCCCAGATCCAGTAGATCGTCTAGGTAGGACTCAAGAACCTCAACCGGCACAAACGATACCGCATACCGAAAATCACTGGCATAACGGTTTACAGGGATAAGAGCCCCACATGCCCGGCGCTCATAGGCCAGGAGTGCGGCTCCGATCTGCTGGTATTGTTCAAGCAATCGATTGCAACCGCCGAATGGATGAAGGTCGTCGTTGTGCGCTGTTCGTGAAGCTTGCATGAGATTATGAGACCACATGGCGCTGTCCTAAACAACTAAATCCGCCAGACGCTTGGCCTTATCGAGAGCGCCTGCTTCTGACCGGAACTGGGACCAGCTTTCGGCCCAGCAGAGCTGCTATCAAGGCGTCAAATATATTCAATAAACCGCGCATATCACCCCATACATATCGTGGACCAATAAACAGGTCTCTATAACTAAGATGTCGGCTAGACTGAAAAAAAGCTTAACCATTTAGCGAGTTTTAGGTAAATATTTATGGCTACTTGCGCAGCTCAACTACCTTAGATCAGTGGGTTAGCCTCTCT
>JAPLFS010000030.1 GCA_026390555.1 Pseudomonadota bacterium | reverse complement strand
TACAAGAGCATCGATAACCCGGCCACTTGTTCCGCAGCCATTGCCAGTAGTATCTGTGCGGCATGCGCAGTTAGTTAGATCGCTTGCCTTACAGTTCATCGACCCAGACACATCAAGCAGCAACGCCACAACTGCCCTTTCAAGTCGCGCAGTTTCAGTGACGGTTATTGGGCAGCGGTATTTGCCAGTGCCAATCCCATTTTTCTTCTCTTCAGGACACGTTGCAGCACCGAGCGCGGCGCCTAGCCTTCCGATTATAAAGGTTGGAGCCTGGTATTTGGCGTTAATAGTAAAGGTGTCGGTCATGGGGTCGTAGAAATTGGTACTGGTAACGGTAAGATTGCTGGTAAACTCACTAGCTTCAGTGGGGGCCGAAAAAGCCGCCCGCATATTCTCTGTTACAACTCCTGACATAACGCCGAAGAGCTCATCCTTAGTAGATTTAAGGGTAGGTGTGCCTGCCACATAAGTTGCAAAGTAGCCCCAACCACGAAGCGAGCGATATCCAACACCAGCCAGAGCGCCAGCTTTTGCTGCGCGTTCAAGACGGTTGCGGATGATGTAAAGGTTACCGATATCTACAGCGACCCCTGCGATAGAGACCAGGACCCCCAGTATCAGGGTGAAGAAGACCAGAACGTAGCCTGATGATTTAGAGTATCGTTGTTTCACGGAGGTTAGTACTTTTTAATTCAGAACTGCTCAGATCAGTATTAAACCCTAAACCAAATACCCGATAGTTAATAATAGTGGTATAGGGAAAAACTAGCTCCGCTATTACTATTCTTCCCCTTTTGCAGACATCAAGTTTGGAAACGACCAGTGCATTACTGGTGGTTGTTATTTCACCGCCCGTAGTATTACCGCCCGTAGTAGGCTTAAAATTAGAAGCTGGAACAGCACTTAATATCCGAGTAACTGCGGCCGTAGAGCTGGCACAACCCATCGGATTAGTCGGTGCTACCGTTCCTAAATTATGTCGGTATACGGAGATGGTTAGTGCGCTACCCGCAAGGCCCGCAGCATCGGCCGCGGCGTCGATCCCTGTTTTTACGGTAGTTAAGCAGGCGGAGATATTGGTGGTAGTTGTAGTTGTGTTTACCGTTAATGAGGTACCTGCGGCCGATACCGACGTTATATCCGCACACTGACTATAGGCGCGGTTAGCGGCTTCTTGGCTAAGCACCCCCGCAATTTGGCGAAAGCGCAGAAATCTTGCGACCTCAAGGGTGCTGCCTGCAAGTAGAAGTATAATTGGAGCAACGAAGATAAACTCGATTAGACCGCTACCGTGCTCCCCCCGATTGCGCCTCATCATGTTATGGTTCCCTGTGCAACGCCCACCGCGGTGCCCCTTAGTTTAATGTTTGGCAGGCCAAAGGTTAGGAACTTTTGAAAGAATAGCTGCATATCGTAAGTAAGGGTAAGGATAATTATTGATCCAGGTTTGTAGGCACAGCCCTGAGTAGTTACAGCGCCAGTTAGATACGAGATAGCCGCGGCTTGACCTCCAGTAGGTAGGGTTGAATTGAATCCCGTAGCGCTGCTATTAGCCGGATCCTGGACTTTCTTAAGGCACTTGTCGTTGCGGTCAGCATCGTAGGTTCCGGGTGTCGTCCCGCTGCGCGGTATCGCTAATTCTCGCACCAACCGAGCGGCCAAAAACTGCACCTGTAGCTGTCGCCAGGAGATTACGATTAATTGCATAGAGGCGAAGAGAAGTATGAAAAACAGTGGAAGGATGATCGCCGCCTCCACGAATACCGCACCTATCTCAGCTCGCTTTTTTTTGCTCTGTAGCATACGTCATAAGGAGTCGGCATAACGTGAGAAAAACTAAAGCTGTACAGGGTACTGTGCGGAGCAGAGAGGTAAGGGCAGCAGAGATTAAAGCTGTATGTGATTGGATGTTTTCATGATCTTAACACACATCGGTACGGGGTTACGTTTGATCCACGATGCGGCGAAGCCCTGGGACCGCCGTTCTCCAGAACGGCTAGGTATAAATGCTCAGGTGGACGACTCCTTTCATGGCCGGTGAGATACCGGCGGTCCCAGGGCTCACGCCTATAGAAGACATTGGTACGGGGTTACGTTTGGTCAACGCTGGTTTTTAAGGGTTAACCGGTATCGGAGCGGGAGCAGGTAACGGGAGCGGTTTACGTTCCCGCGCAGGAGTTTTCTATCTAATGTACCGACACTTATCGGTGGGGAACCGTTTTTAAGGGTTAACCGGTATCGGAGCGGGAGCAGGTAACGGGAAGCGGTTCACGTTCCCGCGCAGGGGTTTTTCATCTAATGTACCCACACTTATCGGTGAGGAACCGAAAAAGATCGTCTACCTGAGCATACCTTTGCACGTTAATGTAGCCACATTATGACAAACCCCCTCGGAAGACAGATTTCGCATAGCGATACCTTTAATCCTGCCCTCCTTTTTCCGATCGCGCGCGCCCCCTCTAGGGCACAGCTTGGAATTCGGGAGCCCCTTCCCTTTCAGGGCATCGATCGCTGGAGCTGCTATGAGCTCTCCTGGCTTAATAGCGAGGGGGTTCCTCAGGTGGGGATAGCCTCAATTGAGTATCCCGCTACCTCCCCTAATCTGGTTGAATCGAAGAGCCTTAAGCTCTTTCTGGGGAGCATGAACTTTGTGCGCTACGCTTCAGCGCAGGAGGTAGAGCGCACGATAGCAGAGAATCTTAAGCCCCTACTGGAAACGGAGCAGGTTATTGTAGTGGTGCTAGGGACAGAGTCCTGGGGCGATATAGCTATTGCAGCGCCCCCCGGCAGCTCGGTTGATCGGGCCTTAGTTGAGGCCGATAATCCTGGCAGATTACGTGGTGGGGAGGAGGTTACAGAAGAGATACTCTACTCGCATCTACTGCGCTCGCTCTGCCCAGTAACCGCACAGCCGGATTGGGGAACCGTTATTATCTCGTACAGAGGGAATAAGCTCGACCACGCCTCCCTAGTGAGCTACCTAAGGGCCCACAGGAGTCACCAGGGGTACCACGAGGAGTGCTGCGAGATTATCTTTACAGACCTGATGGCGGCGCTTCAGCCCACCTCGCTTTGGGTAGGGTGCTTTTATACCCGGCGTGGTGGAATCGATATTAATCCGGAGCGGTGGCTCGCTGGGAGCAAGCGCGTGCAGCTAGGTGGTCGATTAGTACGGCAATAATATGAATTGTTTCAGCGAGGCGAGCAGGATACAGTGTTCGGAGAACGATGTATCCTGCCGTAGGAGTTTAGATCTGTGCAACCCGCCTTTGTATCCCAAGAGCAAGAGATAAAAACACTATGGCATGAGCTCCTCAAGGCAGTGACTGCCGGGGACGATAAGATCGATCCTTATCTCAAAAGGATATGTGAACTCCCTACATCGCAAGCCGCCTTTCTTGCTGGTCCGACCGCTGATCTATGTAGCACGAGGCCAAATGGGAACGATCCTGAGGCGGCCTATCGTTGTCAGCTGATCGGTTCTCAAATTGCGCGGCGCTGCGGGCTCTCATTCGATCGGGAGATAATTAATCAGAGGCTAGTGCCAGCTCTTATGTCACCCATTCTTGAGAGTGCTCAAGATAGTACTGGCTGGAAGTTAAGGTTGGGTAGAAACCTGGCGCTCTCGCAGATCTCACCTAAGGTCGACGAGAGGTTGATCGATAGGGTGCTGCTCTCAATGGTATCGCATGCCCGGGTGCAGGGTCAGTTGTTACCCGGGCTCCTTGCGCCGCTAGCGACCTTTGAGGAGTCGTTTCGTACGCTCTCCTTTGGGGAGGATAGTAACATTCGTGAGACAGCAAAGTCGTACTCCCTACAGGCGATCTTCAGACTTATGGAGGTCTCAGTTCAAGCGTTAGCAGAGGCAGAGCCCGAGACCTTTTCAGAGGCTCTCGGTATTCTTTCTTGTGCTAATATAGCCACCACCTATTGGCTAACCATTTTGCCGAGCGTTGCAAGGAGTGAAGAAGACTCTGATATAATGGTAATGAATCAGATCCTAGATAGCGTTGAATGGTTGTTGCGGCGACCGTTCGGATTTCCGGGGCCTTATTTCGGGGCAGAGGAACGGGATAAGTTTGAAGGGGTAAGGAGTCTACTAAGCCTTGCGACCGGGGTACTCGTTACAGTAAATGAGGACTATCTCGAGGTCGTCAGGGAGATGAATCTGCCTTGGAACGAAGGGACATCTTGTTTGGGAACGGCCTTTCTTAATAACGTTATTAATTTCGGTGTTGAGTACGCGAGGGAGCGCTTCTCTGGAATAGCCGCAATCCATTTTAAGGAGCTGCGTTCTCCGAACACTCTGCATGGACAGGAGAGTATCGAGATTACATCGTTAGCGTGGTATCTTGGGGCAGCAAAGCAGGGGGAATTTCTTGAAGCGTTAGAGCATACCCGTAATCCACGGGCGCAGGTTTTTCTTGCTAAAGCGTTGCGTGATAGCGATCCATTTGATCTAGCGTAGGGGCTATCTGTTGTTTTTGATAACCCTCTTTACGGCAGCAACGTTGGGATCAACTATCTGAGCTTCGACTATGATCTTCGGTAGCTCTGGGGAGGTGGTCATATACTTCGCCTGTTTGTAGAGCGCCTGCCCAATTTCGCTCTGGATATCAATCTCCTCAAAACCAACTCCATCTTTCCATAGTTCAGCGCGCAGCTCGTCGCACGCAACGCATGTGGCGCTCACGAGCAGGATCGGGGATTTTGATGGTATCCCTATACCATTATCCTCGAAAAACTTACGCGCCTCCTGATCTGACTTAAAAAGCGGGGTTGTTACGTTGGCAGGAAGAAAGCGCATCATTCCGATGCCGAGAATAAGCGCTACTAGTGGGATCATGGTTGCGGAAGCCTCTGCAGCGTAGTTCAGCGCTTCCATTAAGCGGGACTTGCTGCGAGGATTGTCGTGTTGCGAGTTGTTCATATTACGCTCCCACTAGATAGGTTCCTATCGTCAGGGCTTGGCCCGCTATAAACGGGTGCCCTCGGCTACAAGAGTGGAAACGTCATAACGGCGGGTAAGCTTAATAGTCGGGGGCTATTTTTTTTGCGCATAGCCGAGCGATAATGACTTAAGCTTTATGCTGCTATAGAGGTAGAGCACTGCTTAGCTTCAAGGTAATGCATCCCTAAGCGGCTCATTAAGGCGTTATCGTGATCATCGCCCGGATTAGGGGTTGTAAGAAGTTTTTCGCCTGCAAAGACCGAATTTGCACCCGCAACGAAGCACAGCGCCTGCATCTCATCGGACATCTCCATCCTGCCTGCGGATAAGCGCACCATCGACTGAGGGAGCATAATACGAGCCGTTGCGACGAGGCGTACGAACTCAAGCGGGTCAACCTGCTCCTCCTTAGAGAGCGGGGTGCCCTCTACCTTAACTAACATATTAAGGGGAACGCTCTCTGGATGGTGCTCCTGATTCGTAAGCTGGATGAGTAGGCCGAGACGATCCTTAACCCCCTCGCCCATGCCGACGATTCCACCACAACAAACCGTCATGCCTGCACGGCGCACGTTCTCAAGGGTTTTTAGACGGTCCTCATAGGTACGGGTTGAGATAATCTTACCGTAGTACTCAGGGGAGGTATCGAGGTTATGGTTGTATGCGTAGCAGCCAGCCTCCTTGAGGCGCGTTGCCTGTGATTCGGTCAGCATTCCTAAGGTACAGCAGACCTCAAGACCAACACCCCGTACCTCGCGCACTAGCTCAAGGATAGCGTCAAAGTCCTTACCGTCCTTAATCTCACGCCAGGCAGCACCCATACAGAAACGGGTCGAGCCGGCGTCCTTGGCCTCTAGCGCCTTGGACTTAACAAGTTCGAGTGGCAGCACGCCGTGGCGCTCAACGCCGGTCTTATAGTGAGCTGACTGTGGGCAGTATGCGCAATCCTCCGGGCATCCGCCGGTCTTTACCGACAGCAACGTAGAGCGCTGAACCTCAAGGTGATTAAAATTGGAGCGGTGGATGGTCTGAGCTTGATAGAGTAGCTCCGGAAAGGCTTGAGAGTATATGGCCAGAGCTTGCTCGGGTGTCCAATCGCGACGTATCTCGTTGTTATTATTATGCATAGCAGCTCCAAAAATGTATCCTAAGATCATACTGTACTTTACAAGGCGGGTACAGAGACTAGGGTAGAGATGGACTAGGGTTATCAAAAAACAGGGGGTTAGGCGTGATGGCTAGTATAAAGTGGGTGTTATTTGATCTAGGTGGGGTGCTGCTTGAGGTAGAGCAGTCCAGGATCTTTGAGGCGTTTGCGCGTGCCCCTGGATGCCTCCTTGTTCCGGCCGAGGTCGAGGCTAAAATTAGATCGGCTAAATTGTTCTGGAGCGGCTTTATGGAGCGCGAGATCTCGCCAGAAGAGCTTGCTAGATTCTTTAATATGCTTTTAAAGACGCAGCTCTCAGAGGGTGAGGTCGTCGAGGCGGTCAACGCAGAGCTCGGTGCTACTATCACCTCGACCGCGGAGCTTCTGCCTGGATTACGGAAAATAGTTCAAGTGGGATGCCTTTCCAATACCAACTCGATTCATTGGGATAAGCTTCTCAGTGCGTACGAGTTTATGGGGCACTTTGATCGCCGCTTCGCCTCACAGATGCTTGGATGCGCTAAGCCGGATAATACAATCTACGAGAAGGTCGAGCAGATGCTCGAAGTGGATGCGCGCTCGATCCTATTTTTTGATGATAGGCAGGAAAATATAGATGCCGCAGCAAGGCTTGGCTGGAACGCGCGTCTTTACGTAGGAGCTGAGCAGCTACGTAAAGATCTGCGCGAGTTTAGCTTGGCATAGGGCTGCTTTCTTAAATTGCGCTAGGCCGCTTAGACCTGGCCCTTAGCCCTAAGATCGGCAAAGGCTTCAGCAAAGTAGGTGATAATAAGGTCTGCGCCGGCGCGCTTCATGCTAGTTAAGATCTCTAGCATGACTCGGCGCTCATCGATCCAGCCATTTTGCGCGGCGGCTTTAACCATCGCATACTCACCACTGACGTTATAAACGGCGGTGGGCATCTTAAAGCGCTCCTTAACTGCGCGTACGACATCTAGGAACGCTAGCCCCGGTTTGACCATTACGATATCCGCGCCCTGCTGAATGTCGAGCTCTACCTCACGCATCGCCTCGTTAAAGTTCGCTGCGTCCATCTGGTAGGATTTGCGGTCGCCGTATTCAGGTGCTGATTGAACGGCCTCGCGAAATGGGCCATAAAACGCTGAGGCGAACTTCGCTGCATAGCTCATAATCGGCAGATCTGAATAGCCTGATTCATCGAGTCCATTACGGAGCGCGTGCACCATACCGTCGAGCATACCGCTCGGCGCTATTATATCTGCACCGGCCTCGGCATGAACGAGCGCCTGCTTTACTAAATTACAGAGCGTCGCATCGTTTTGTAGTTGGCCGTCCTTCATAACGCCGCAGTGCCCATGCGAGGTATACTCACAGAAGCACAGGTCAGTTATTACAATCATCTCAGGGGCTACCTTTTTAAGTGCCTTGATAGCTTGCGGGATGATTCCTTGTGGGTGCCAGGCAGAGGAGCCGATCTCGTCCTTAGACTCCGGAATAGCGAAGAGCAGTACGGAGCGGATTCCGAGCTCTTGGAATCTCAGCGTTTTTTTAGCCGCCGTATCGATGCTTAATTGGTACTGTCCCGGCATTGAGCTGATCTCGCGCTCGACCTTCTCTCCAGGAACGATAAAGAGCGGGGCGATAAGGTTCGATACCTCAACACGGGTTTCGCGCACCATATCGCGAAGAAAATCGGTACGACGGAGACGGCGGGGGCGGATAAGTGGGAATGACATAGGGCTGCCTCTAATGGTTAATGCCTTGAGATTACTTGTAATATCTCGGTAAAGTAAAGCTATTGCAACTGAGACAAGGGCCTTTTAGGCTAGCGCAGCTATTAGAGCGAAACTATTTTGTCTAACTTTCGAACACAGGTACAGCAAGAGAAGATACCTTAGGGGGTTTCGGATGTCCAAACGCAAGACACAGGCCAGCAAGGCGGTAACCGGCACAACGACCGGGAAGGGGCGCTCCAGTGGGGTGGGAAGCTCCGCTGTGCTCAATAATGATGCCTTGACCAAGCGTGATGCCCTGATCGAGCAGTACCACGACTTTGTAGACATGGTTGTCGGGCGCCTTATTCGCACGATGGGATTTCCGCATTCGTTGCGAGAGGATTTTGTTTCAGCGGGCTTTCTTGGTTTGGTTGAAGCTGCAACTAGGTTCGATCCCAGTAAAGGGTATGAGTTCCGATCGTTTGCGTTTCTCAGAATTCGGGGATCCATTATCGATTATATCCGTTCCTCGTGTGAGCTCTCTGGGGCCGCTTATAGGGTTTTTAAAGCGCTCGAAGCCGCGCATGAGATGCGGGCAGAGGAGTTGGACCGCTCTATTCGTGTGCCACGCGACCCGCGCCAGCGCACGACTGATGCTGTTGAGCACCTTGCAAAGAGCGCCGTAGCATTTCGACTTACCGCGCTGAAGGGTGGCCAAATAAAGGCCGAGGGCGAATCGCCGGACGATCCGGAAAAGAAACTTGAAGAGAAGCGTGCTTCGCAAAAAATAAGAGCGATCGTAGCAACTTTACCCGAAAAAGAGCGAACTATTGTTGAACAATATTACTTCCATGATCGGAAGTTAACCGATGTTGCGGCGCAGTACGCCGGACTATCAAAATCTTGGGTATCGAGGCTTCATGATCGGGCACTTGAAATTCTCCGACAAAAAATCCATGAAACGGCCCCAGAGCTTATCCAATAGGGTTCGTAAGCCTGCTCGGATCTATATCAATCTTCTCGCCCTGTTCCTTCTGCTTCTTACCGGATGTGATGAGCAGATTATTCACGACCTCTCTGAACAGGATGCCAATCGGGTGCTCAGTCGACTGAGTAGTGCAGATCTTGGAGCGCATAAAGTTATTCAATCAGATGGTCGTTGGGCGATAGCCGTTCCTAAGGACTTTATCGTTCCAGCGCTTTCCTTCCTTGAGACCAATCGGGTTCTCTCCCCCCGTAGTTCACAAAACAATTTAAGCGCTAAGGGCGGGCTCATACCGAGCAGAGAGGAGCAGTGGTTTCGCTATGAACGCTCCGTATCCCAATCTATTGAGGATAGCTTGTCGGCGATCGTCGGGGTACTTGAGGCGCGTGTGCACCTGAACCTGCCCGAAACGGATCCGTTGTTTGGAACAAAGAAAGCCGAGAGTGGAACCGGCTCGGTACTACTTCTGATCGACCAACGCTTCTCTTCATCAAACGAAGATATCTCAGCTCTGGTTGGCGGTGCGGCAGGTGTTGTTCCTAGCCGTATTACGGTATTGCGCAGCATTGCAGCCTCCCCAGAGCAGCCTGAGATCATACGGGAGCAGGTGAACTTAAAGCAGGAAGCTTCAAGCGAGTGGGCGACCGTTCCAGGGGCAGGGGTCTCGGTGCGTACGGCCGGATTGGGATTCGCTGCGTTGGGATTGCTTGGAGCTGTTGGTGTTGCGGCATTTCTCAGGCGCAGGACAAAGCCGATTAAGTTTACTCGACCCGGCTCATTTGATAGCGAGGAGTAATAGTAAAGGTTTAGTTACGATGGTCCTAGAGATCGTTAAAAGCTGGCTTGCAGCATTTAAAGCTCCGCATGCACAGGTATTCCCTGATACATTGAGCGGCTCTGCGCTCTTTACAGCGGGTATAGTTCAAACAAAAACTGGCTTAGTAGATGGGGAGATTCACGATTTAGCGCTGCTCTGTTTTCTTGAAGAGCTAGATCCGCATAGTTTGCCACTTAGTCCGCAGGTTGCGCAGTTGGTTGTGCGCGATATCGAGAGGCTGCATGAACGACCGGCGCTGGAAGCCTATCTATTCTGCCTTGAAAAGCTACAGGGCAAGTTATGACCATAGCGGTGAGAAATATTCAACAGCTACGGGAACAGGCGCAACTACATCCGATCTTAGAGCGTGTATCTAGGGCCATCGTACCCCTTGAACCTGTACTGAAGATCTCTATTGTTGAAGCGCAACATAGCGCCGCTACACCGTGGCTCGTGCTTCAGGCAGCGGGTGGCGAGGGGTTGGCGGTGTGTTGCGATGAACTTGTGCCGTGCGCAACTCCGCTTAGAAGGTCTTTAGTTTATCTGCATTACGCCAAACAGATAGCTGAGGTTTTTGGTGGTACCGGCGTATTTCCGCTTATGATTAGCGAGATGATACGACCTCCCCACGAGTGGTGTTTTTTTAGGATAGGGGTCAATTCAGGTGAGTTTGAGTGTGCCTGTGCAGCCAAGCTGCATGAGAGCGGTTTATGGATTAGCGAGCCGCGTGTGCGCGCCCGCCCAATAGTTGCTCGGATGTATGGAGTGATTGAGCGTATTGGAGATGAACAGCAGGTACTTTTAGAGATATCGGTCGTATTACCAGAGTTAGGTATTGCGGGTCGTTTTATAGGAGCAAAGGATAAAGCTATGAGTATTCATGTTGATAACGTTACTACACAGGAGATAAGCGAGCGGGTTAAGATTACGATAGAGCTTGGTGAGATCGAGCTTGAGTTAAGCGATCTGATTGCACTGAGGCCGGGCAGCGTGCTCGATCTAGGAGCCACCCGACCGATCCGATGCGGCCTACGTATCGGCGCAACCTCTGTAGCGCAGGGGGAACTTGAGCCGGTGGAGGAAGGATTTAAGCTGCAAATTATCTCGACGTTGTAGCGATATGTTTAATACGCACAACTTTTTACCGCAGCGTTCGAATATTCATTAGCGACCGATTCTAACTAAATCCTATGGAGGGAACGTCATGTCTATTGATCCAATTCGTCCAACATCTAGCGGCTCATTAACCGTAACTTCCGGGGCCTCTCAGATGCTTAGGTTTGCACCTGAGCCCCGTAGTGTATTCGGTGATATTGTAAAGACAGCCACATCAGCTATGTCACAAGTTGTATCTACCGCTGAAGCAACTATGCCAGGACTAGGAGGGGTTCAGCAGTTTGAGGATCTTCTTTCACAGCAGATTTTGATTCAGCAACAGATGCAGGAGTATTCAATGCGCTCCAATATTGCAAAATCGGCCCACGAGATAGCGATGGCACCGGTGCGAAATCTACGCGTTGGATAATATTTAGCCCGAATAACTGACAAAAAAGCGAGGCTAAAGAGAGTGTGAAAACGCCCCAGATAGGAGCACGAGATATAGTAATGCCGGTGGGACTTCTGCTGGTAGTGGGATGTATGATCATCCCACTACCGCCGGCAGTGCTAGACATCCTGCTCTGTTCAAACCTGCTTTTCGCTCTTTTGTTAGTGATCTCGGCGCTTCATATTAGGGATCCTTTAAAACTTGCTACGTTGCCCTCACTGCTTCTGATGGCGACCCTCTTTCGTCTATCACTTAATTTGGCAACGACGAGAGCCGTGCTCGGATCGGGGCATGCTGGAAAGGCGGTTGAGGCCTTCGGATCCGTTGTTATTCAGGGTAGCGTAGCGGTGGGCTTCGTACTCTTTCTCCTGATTACCCTGATCCAGTTCATAGTTGTAGCGAAGGGCGCAGAGCGAGTGGCTGAAGTAGCGGCACGTTTTACCCTCGACGCCCTGCCTGGCAAGCAGATGGCTATAGATGCTGAGCTACGGAGTGGCTTACTTGATTCCGAGACGGCGCGGCGCAAACGGCTAGATGTTCAGATGGAATCTCGATTTTATGGAGCGCTCGATGGCGCTATGAAGTTCGTTAAGGGAGATGCGATAGCGGGCATCGTTATCACCTTTGTTAATATCTGCGGGGGACTCCTGATCGGGTTGTTGGTACACGAACTTGAGTTCGACGTAGCGCTGCGACGCTATACCGTTTTAACGATAGGTGACGGGTTGCTCTCTCAGATCCCCTCGCTACTTAACTCCATTGCTGCTGGGCTGATCGTAACCCGCGTACAGGTGGATGAATCATCGACCCTCTCCTCGGATCTTATCTCGCAATTATCACAATTTAAGGCTGCACGGGTCTTTGTTGCTGTGGCTGCGTTTGTGCTTGGGTGTTTACCTGGCATGCCACACCTTGCGCTACTATCAGTCAGCACCGCACTAGCATGTTCCTTGCTCCTTGTGAAATCGACGAAGGATAATGATACGGAAATAGTATTTAAGGCATTTGAGCCATCCCTGGCACAGTCAATCCAGATTGAGGTTAATAAAGAGTGGGTACCTTTAATACCGCGGCTCGATCTGGTTAATCAGATGCTAGAGGAGTTTAGATCGTATGCCTTTTCACGTTGGGGGCTTGTGCTACAAAGGCCTGGAATGGAGCTCTGGGATGCTCCGCAGGGGGTCTATCGCATACTGGTGCGTGGTATGGAGGTTGCGCGTTGTGATGGTGCGTGTCGAGCGGAGGCGTGGCAGGAGCTTGAGGTTGAGATAAAGGAGATTATTGACCTTTATAAAAATGAACTGATCGATGACGGTGCAACGCGGCGTGGGCTCGATTACGTAGAGAAGCAGATTCCAGATCTTGTGACGGGAGTTGTTCCTGCCACGATGTCACTAACGCAGATGACGGCGATATTACGAGCTCTCTTAAGGGAGGAGATTACGATTAAGCACCTCGATGTGATCCTTCAGACGATCGCAGAGTACGGGGGCAAGATCTCAGATCGAGCCATGCTGGCCGAGATTCGTAGCGCACTTGCCCCAGTGGTAAGCGCCTCGGTTGCCGAGGGGCGCTCGATACGGGCGGTAGCACTTGATCCGCTGCTGGACCTTGTGCTCTCGAAGGCCGAGGAGAGCGGATCTATTATCGCGGGCGATCTAATGGATCTGATCTGCGAGCGAGCCTGTGAGTCAATTAAGGCCGGCACGGTATTGATCGCGTCGAAACGGGCGAGGGCTTACTTAAGGGATATCTTGCGGGTGCGATACCCAGCAGCTGTTGTAATGGCGCATGAGGAGGTAGCACCACGCTATCAGCTCGCAATTATTGGCAGGGTTGAGATGGAAGAGGGGGCGCAACGTGAGCAGCTCCTTAGCGCTACGTTTGCCTAATAGGAGGGTGGGGAGATGATTATTTTGGGGTGCGATAAAAAAAAGGGTCAAAACCACGCAACTTTGTATGGGCAAGCCACGATTACGTTATGTCTGTTAACCCTTGTGGTAGCTCTCTCTGGGTGTTTTCATTCAGTAGGGATACCAGAGGAGCGCTATGAACGGGCTGAGGAGCTAGTTGAGCAGGGTATTGGGTTGTTGCGAGAGGAGCGGCTGGATGATGCCGAGGCCTCGTTTTCAATGGCATATGATCTGGCGCCCCTGGCAGCGGCGCTGGATGGTGAAGGGTGTGTAGCCCTGCTTAGGGGAGAGATGGAGCTGGCGGAGGGGTTTTTTAGAAAAGCCTACGAAAGCGACCGGACGTACGGGGAGGCCCTGGCTAACCTCGCGATTTTAATGGATATAACTGGCAGGCATAGGGAGGCCATGCAGCTATATACCAGTTACTTAGAGCAGTACCCGGATGGGGTGCGGGCCAGAAATAATAGGGCGGCACTTGAGTACGACATGGGGGGGAGTAAGATATGGGTCTCCCAGGAGTTAGCGAAGGCTGCGTTGTTATCAGAAGATAGCGTTATTAGGGATAATCTGACTAACCTGGGGAGAGCCCCAAAGGCTCAATAGAGCCGTAAGGAATTGATATGGTAAAGAAGGCAACGAAGATAAAAGAGGGCGTTAAGTCCATCCGCAAGGGACCTAGTTTAAGATCCGGCGCACCGCAGAGGGTAACCGAGGTAGTCGGGGCTGGTAGTGCTGTCGAGCAGAGCTTTGGCGCTGAGGTAGTTGATCAGCAGAAACAGCTCTTTAGCTCTAGGGAGCAAGCGCTTGAATTCTTTGTAGGTAGCGTCCTTGATAAGCTCGGGGGTGAGTCCGAGGAACGTGCTCAGGTGCACGAGTTCCTTGAGCTTTTGCTTGAAACCGACCCAGCCCTTAAGGATGATTTATTGGCAGGGGTCGCCATCAGAAGCTGAGTCGAATCAAGCTGCTCTGCAATCTAATAGGCATGATAGAGGAGCCTCTCGAAACCAGCAGCCGTAGAATCCTCATAGCGGATGATGATCCAGACTCTCGAATAATCGTAGCGAGCGTTATCTCCCTGATGGGGCACACACCGATTATTGCGACCAATGGGAGAGAGGCGCTTGAGCAGTGTCAGGGTAATCTCCCAGATTTAGCTATCCTCGATTATACGATGCCCGATCTAGCCGGCGCTGATCTCTGCTCCCGACTCAAGAATAATTCAGCTGGCGAATTTGTACCGATCCTTATGTTGACCGCGCGCGATACGGTGCGTGACAAGTTGGCGGCCTTCGAAGAGGGGGTGGACGACTACCTGACAAAACCCTTTAACTATCAGGAATTTCGGGCGCGGGTAACTGCGTTGCTGCGCGTGCGGGACCTAACGAACGATCTGCGCGATACAAACAGGGAGCTCCGGCGCATGCAGGAGCGCTTGATAGAGCAGGAGCGACAGCTAGCGGTTGGGCAACTAGCTGGCGCAGCCGCGCACCAGTTGGGTCAGCCCCTTTCGGCGATTATGCTTAACTGTTACCTGATTGAGCAGCTACAGAAGAACGACGTCAAATTTATCGGAGCCTTAGCTGCTATCAAGAGCGACGCAACACGCATGGCAGATCTGATTACTCAATTACGCTCCGTTAAGGCCTCTGAGCGTCAGGGTTACTACGGCGATACAGAGATATTAAAATTAGAGCGCAGCGTTACCGATAAAAAGCAGAAAGATTAGGACGTAGGTTCAGTAGCTTGAAAATCTTCCGTCATATCGTTTAGCTGAGAGCGCAACGTTGAGAGTAGGAACGCGCCTGGAATACCGATTACCGCGTACTGAATAACGTGCTGCATCAGCACCATGCATAAGGCCTGTTCGCTGCTGGCAACACCAACTGACATCAGCACGCTTTTGGCAACCAGCTCAATAACTCCAAATCCACCAGGTGCGGCCGGAATAAGGGAGCTGAAGTTAACCGCAACTAGAAACATTACCGTTCCTGAGAGCGAGAGCGAGGCTTGCAGTGCAGCAGCTACGCAGGCAAAGGCTGCCAGCTCCACTAGCCAGATGGTTAACGACCATAGTGTGATTTTAAACGCGCGGCTCGGCACGCAGAGGGGGCTTAGCCCGTGAATAAATATCTTAAGGCGCGAAAGGGTGTAGGTGGAGGCCCTGTTGTCAAGTTTCTCTGTATATCTGTCCGTAATGGAAAAGATCTTTGTTCGCATTGAGAGTACTGCAATTACCCCTATAGCAACTGCGATGAAGAGATAGGCTACATACATTAGGTTGGTTGCGTATTCAGGGTCGAGATGTCCCTGACCAAATACCATGATAATTCCGGCGAACATCAAGCTAATGGTGAGGCCGTCAGCTAGGCGCTCGCTGGCTATCGTCGCAAGGACAAGCGTGCGGGGTTTTCCAACCACCTTTGCGCCGAGGTGTGCCCGTACAAGCTCTCCGGCGCGCGCCGGCAGGATATTGTTCATAAAGAACCCCAATACCAGAACACGGTAAGAGGACCCAAGCGGTAACGGGGTATCGGGAAAGAGTAGGGGCCAGCGCGCAGCGCGCAGGATGTATGAGATGACGGTTAGTAGAATCGTTGCAAGTACGTAGAGCGGCTGAGCCTTCGTAGCGTTATCCCAGAGCAGCCCCCAATCGACCCCCCTAAACGCAAAATAAAGCGCCACAACTGTGACGAACCAGGGGAGCAGTATTTTTAAAACAAGCCGTTTCATGACGCCTAATGGATGCCTTTTAATGGTACGAATGAACGATAAACGTTGCTATCGATTCAACCCCTTTTTGTAACTAGTCAGCATATTCCAGCAATATTCGCATACGGTAATGAGCAAATCGGGGGTGAAAACATTAACTGGTCACAAAATCTGCCGTCCCCGATCAGGGGACGACCAATCGAATTACCTATGAAACTTCGCCGTAATCTCAATAGCTTGAATCGCGACATTAAACTACGGTGACCAGTTACCCCCTTTTTAGCTTGGGCACAAACACGTATTCTGGCAAAAGCTAGCTACGTTGCCGAGAGGTTACCAAGTATGGGGGGAAACGCCAAGCTGCGCGTTTTGGTCCATATATCTTAGTCTATTGCACAATTTTTGGAGTTGTAACTTATGATCGCTATACCCTGCTATGAGTTCGACTGGGTTAGAACGGCTGAGGAGCTGGGGCAGGCCGTAGAGAGCCTTGGCAGTGAAGCGGTACTTTCAGTTGATACCGAAACTAGCGGTTGGCAGACCGGTAACGAGCAGTTGTGCCTTATTCAGATCGGTATTCCCTCAACCAGAAGGGTGCTGCTAGTTGATGTTCTTGGTACCGGAGCTCCGAAGGCGCTAGAGGCCGTTCTTGCAGCACCCACTCCGCTTATTATAGCGCATAACGCCCCGTTCGAGGAGCGCCAGTTCGCTCGCTATGATATGAAGATTAAGGGTATTCGGGATACCTTAGTCATGTCACGCGCATTGCGGCCCGATCTTCCAAATCACACCCTGCGTACCTGTTGTCGATTACTACTTGGGCTCGAACTGAGCAAAGAGGAGCAGGTAAGTGATTGGGCCATGCGGCCCTTGACCGATACTCAGATTGCGTACGCACGGCTCGATGCTGAAGTTGCACTTTCCCTCTATGACTATCTAAATGCAATTGAGGTACGCGCCTCTCAGGAGCTTGATCTCGATGTGCCGGAGTTAATCAGAGAGCTCTCAAGGGTTTCTCAGAATCGTTACGATATTACTGCATCGATCGCACATGAGTTCGCCTTTTTACAGGCGCGTGAAAATAAGCTGCGCGAGGCTATCCGGCAGAGGTTAGTTGATGGCGCCCCTGCTTACGATGGTCAATACGGGAGGTGTTCACTGACGAAGGTTAAGCGCACCGAGATTAATCCAGGACTGGTTAGGGAACGCTTTCCGGAGTTCGCGCCTGAGGTGATTCAGGAGTACGTTGAGCGCAAACGTTTTGAGCTCGTTGCAAAGGAGCACGGGCTTCCGAAGAACGCGATTGAGCTGGTACTTGATACCGTTGGTTTTAATGAGCGTCTCTCACTCTCTCTTAAGGACGAGGTCGGATTACTTGAGTAGGGGCTCACCGCTACGTTGCAGCACGCCCCAGTAGTAGCGAAAGGAGGCTCGATCGTGCAGTTTGCCATCAATCTGGATCGGTCCCCAGTTTGCGGCTGATGCTGCTGTGATGATCTCTCTGGCATGTTCTAGCTCTTGATGTGATGGAGTCATGCCACGAATAATCGGGTCTATCTGCTCCGGGTGGATGCTCCACATGCGCAGGAATCCAAACTCATGGCGCGCGCGGTAGGCATCTGCATAAGCCTGTTCCGGGTCCCGTACATCAACCGTCACGTTATGATTAGCGACCTTATTGGCACCGAGCGCAGCCAATACGATCTGTGATTTGATGGAGCTGATAAGCTTGTGATCGAACTGTCCAGGGCTGCGCATACATTCAGCAGGAACGGCACCACCGAGCTGTGAGATAAAATCCATCAGCCCAAGATCCAGCGATTCAACCTGCGGGAGCGCCGCAAGGTGTGGAAGCACTGCGAGCGCCTCAGGTGTTTCAATCAGTAGATGTAGGGGGATGGTGCGTGAGAGGCCCGCATTTTTCATATAATGCTCAATCAGACCAGCTATCCACAGTACCTCACGAACCGAGCGCACCTTGGGGATGGTGATGTATGAGATGCGCGCCCCAGCGCCGCTAATAAGCAGCTCAATGTCACGCGTAACCTCAGATGAATTGGGGGCATGAATCCTCACGCCAACCTGTCCAAAGGCGTTCTCAGATGAGTGCAGCATAGTTACAAAGAGCTTACGCAGGAGATCCTCCTGCCCGATCGGAGCACCGTCCTCAAGATCAAGTGTTACGTCAACTAGCGAACTACCCTGCGAGGAGAGATAGCGCCCCTGCAGGCCAAAAGCCTTGAGGGCAAATTTTTCGTTCCCGGCGATATGCTCGCATGGGGCGATATTAGGCAACGAGTGTATGATCTCTAATGGGGGCGTGTGCATACCCATGACATAGGGTAAAGCAGGGAAGAAAGGAAGGTGCTTTTTTATGAGCTGCCTAGTATTACGACTTCTCTGAGCGCTGTAGTTCCTCGATGCGGGCAATAGCGCTTTCGGGAGAGATCGCAAAGGGGCCCTCAAGCTGGTTAATAATCTCCTCTGTCATAGAATTTTTGATTCCATTTCGGGCGTCGATAGCGTGAATCTTATCGCGTGTTACTGCGACCTTTAGATCGTGCTCATGATCGGCTTTTCTCTCGGTTATAGCTCGCTCCTCTGTACGGGCACGCCTAGCTTCTGTGGCTGCTAGTTCCAGGGCAGTTTGCAAAGATGCAGGGGCGCTATTCTTGGGAGTAGCGAGATCGAATATCGTATGGGTACCGTGCAGTGAGCTGCTATCTTTTTTATGCAGCTGTATTAGGGAGGTCTGCTCTGGGATCTGAGCGCTGTGGCCAGAGTTAAAGGTGAGAACTGAGCTACGTGGTTTAAACAGCGCGATGACCGATGATACGATCTCGCTAGCCCCTTTGTATGTAAAGATGGCGATTTCAGAGATGAAGTTAAATATATTTAGGTATCCGCTCGGCAGAGGGGTAGACTTTACCGCTATATCAGGAGAGGGCTCCTGGCCGGCTGTGAAAAATAGGGTGAGCTGCTCTAGGGTAGTTCTTGGTTTATGAATAGACTCACTAGCGCCGTTACGGAAAGCCCGTTGGGCGGCGACACGATCGCCTTGCGGAACGGAGCCTACTAGTGGAGTTAACTCAGGTGCTATAACGCCAGGGCCGTTAGCTGTAGCTGATGATTTGGTCTTTAAGGACCGCTCCGATCTTGGTACTAGGATTACAGTTTCTTCTTTGTTCATAATTATACCTACCCAGTTACTTACTCTAATAGGGCACTTACTCTAATATGGCGCAAATGGTAGGAAAGGTGACATATCTATGGAGCATGCTGGTCGTTTCAGTATTATTTAGTCGATATATGTAGGGGATTGTTTATGATTAAACTACTAGAGGGAGCACAGGCTCCAGACTTCGCCCTTAGCGACAAGGAGGGCGCGACGCATCAATTAAGCTCAGGGGCGGCTAAATATACCGTACTCTATTTTTATCCGAAGGATGATACCCCTGGTTGTACTATTGAAGCGCAGGAGTTTAATGCAGCACTCCCCGAGTTTCATGCGCGCAACGTGCGTGTTATCGGCATATCTGGAGGAACGGAAAAAACAAAGGGGAAGTTTTGTTCGAAATATAAACTTAGTTTGTTGTTACTCTCCGACACTGACTTTAGCGTCGCCAATTCGTATAATGCATACGGTGACAAGAAGTTTATGGGGCGAAGCTATCAAGGGATATTTCGAAAGACATTTCTGATCGACAAGCAGGGCATGATCGTGCGTATCTTTAACGAGGTTAAGCCCGCAGGGCATGCGCTGCAGCTATTGGCTTCTATCGATGCGCTTGAAGAGAGTGAAAAGTAGGCCCATTTGCCTAGCCCTCATCTATCTCCGGATCAGTCAACATATCATGCACTATACATGATGCCACCGAATCCTTCATCTGTCGGGTGTTATAGATATCTGGACGACGATCGGTCAGTCCCGCTGTGGAGCTGATTTCTAGCATGTCAGGCTGATTATTTCTGATCGTAGAGGTTCCGTACCAGAGCGTTACGCCAGAAGATACCTCGAGCAACTTAGTATGAACGACCCATGTATCAAGGCGGTCCGCTTGCTCTAGGTAGCCGATCATAATCAGGTCAAACCCGGCATCCCGCGCAAAGGCAAGTGAGCCGAAGTTCCCTGCAAAGAACTCCTCTTTGCACCCTGGCCAATCCTCCCTCGCCAACATCTGTACGATCGGGAATGTGTCACTTGCTAGTAGCTCACGTTGCACGGCCCATGCTACTTGAGTTCCAAGGCCGGGGCGCGCATCATCACGGGTGGCAAGATTTGCCGGGCTAATAAAGGGAAGTACCCCTAGCCGAACAGGGCTCTGAACGTTAACCCGCTGATGTATTGAGGCTTCTAGATCCATTCGTACCCAAGCACGAGTATTGCACGACTCACCAAGGTGGTCCCCTAGGAACGCACAGCTAGAGAGTGTGCTTGTCAGCATTACGGTTGTTAGCGTCAACATGATGACACGTTTTAGGGGGCGGTTTGGGTTCATCGAGTTCCTGATAAAAGCTATATGCATAAGGTTACTATGGTTACTACTCCGGTTACTACTCCGGTTGCTCCGATTACAAGCAGCTCACAACAGGGCATAACTGGGCGATTATTTCAGATGCTTCAGAGCGTCCAAATAGTATGCCACTCTGCAGCGCTCTGGGGAACGGTCTTCGTGCTTATGGTATCGGGGTGTAGCGCCCGCTACGACGATATGCCGGCCTACTGGCCTATTCCAACCGATGAATACGTCAATTACGGGCCCGGTCGATTCAAGACCACCCTACTTGCTGACCAGATCGAGCACTTTTATCGTGGGGCGAGCACGGGGCCGATCGGCGTGACCACCTTCGTTAATATCGATGATCTCTACTCTTCCTCGACCTTTGGTCGCATGGTTGGAGAGCAACTTATGAGCGAGTTAGCGATGAAGGGCTTCGATGTGATTGAACTTAGACACTCCGATGCGCTGCAGTTCCTCGATTCATCCGGGGAGTTCGCCTTATCACGGGACGTAAGGGCCGTAAGATCTCAGAGAACCTTGGCAGCCATCGTTGTTGGCACTTATACTGTCTCTCCAGAGAGGGTCTATCTGAACGCTAGATTAGTAGAGCCATCGACTTCTCTGGTGCTCTCTGCTGGTTCAGTCGAGATGTCAAAGACCAAGGAGCTAGCCAAGCTGCTACGCGGCGGATCTAGCATGGGATCTCTTGAGCGTATCCCCGTAAAACAGGTTGGCTACACATCTCAGCCCGCCAGCGCCTTTGATCCGATTCGTCAACGCTGGGCCCTTGAGGAGTCCGACTGGAGCGCTCCAGCGGCTCAGTCAGGACTGGAAGCCGCACTTCCTAAGATTAAAGTAGAGCCTGCGGTAGTTAATAACAAGCCGAAGGTATCTGCAGATAGTCCTGTAGAGTGATAGCAGCACCACACTAAGCGCATAAACTACGGGGGCGTGCTACTAAGCGGGTTTTCAGTGAGCTTAAAGGGCTGCTGCTTAGGTCTTATATTTATCTTCATGCCCTTGCGTAGTTTTTTATCCCTTATTTGTTGCTGCCGTGCGCGACACGACGCATCGATCAACGGATCTCCCGAATTGCAACTTTCACTCTGCAAGATATCTTGAAAAATAATGATCGGTCCTCCGACCACAAGGATCAGGCCGACGGTAGCAACGAGGATCATTACACAATTTCTTTGAAGAAAGGGTAATAACCTCTTCTCTGTTTGGGCTTGTGTGCTCATTAATTAACTCTTAGAAATACTCTGCTCTAGGAGTGTAAGACGGCATAGAGCGCAAAGCTCTTAAGGGTTAGTATCTCATATAGCCGGAATCCCCCTTGGATCAGGAAACTTTGTGGTGTAAAATAGGGGTTTTTCTGGTAGGGTTTCCTTACTTGAGCTTACCCATTATGTTATATACTAACCAGCTGAACTTCCCCAGCATTTAGGCTTTCAAGAGGCTAGCTCTTATGAGCATTACCGAGGTCACCAGCCACTTTTGGGTTGCAAGGCCACCTTTCTTTTCTTCAACCCTATTGCTGGCGTGTGATGAAGGTGAGGGACGTGTTACTACGACCCTGACCCTGTTCGATGTCGATGGTGTGCAGGTTAACGAGGTTGAGGTTGAGTTCCCTGCTGGAGAGGTCGGCATAGTCGAGTTAGAGCCCTTTAGCGCTGCACTTAAAATGCAGGGGGGAGTAGCGCATGGACACCTCGCGGTATCTTCGCCAGTTGGTACGCGTCACCTCTGTCGACAGTCGATCGGTGGCAGCATCGCAATGATGCAGGACCCTATTATGATTAAGGGTCGAGAGAGCTCCTTTATCCCCCTTATTATCGGGGCACAACGGGAGCACCAGGTTGTGCTTGTAAATGCTTCGCCTGAGGCTGCGCAGGTTTTAGTGCGCCTCTTTTATGCAAATCGCGCTCCAGAATGGACCGTAAATATCCCTGCAAATGCAAGCAAGCTAATCTCCCTAGAGCAGGAGCTCTTAAACACCTCTGAGGATACCTCGTGGGAGAAGGGTGCTTTGCAGGCCTATATGCGTGTTGCCGTACGGCAGCAAGCGACCGTATCGTGTCATATCGTTGAGCGTATTCCAGGCGAGAGCGCAGAGCAGGATGCCTTTCGTTGTCTAGCATCGTGGTAGGTGATGAGATGGAGCGAGTTGTGACAAGTTCAGTAAGAACCCTGGTATTCTGTATCTCGACGGCAGCAATTAAGACCCGTATTCACTTCTTTCCAACTGCTAGCACCGGGGGTGGGCACCACGCTGTATCCTGCCAGTTAACCCTATTCGGAAAGGGGGTTGAGACACGATCTATAGTGCTCGATGGCGGCCGAGTTAATCAACCTGATGGGCTGCGTCTTGAGGACGCCTTTCCAGCGCTACGCGGAGATCTATCTGGAGTTTTTGGCCTAGAGATTCAACTTGCATCTCCGCAGGGGAGGGTTAACCTGATGGGCTCCCAGAGCGCGGTAGAATTCGTCTCACCGCAGTTCTCGATGTTGTACGGCGGAGCGCCATTTGCTCCGATGAAGAGTGAGGATCAGGGTCTGGGGAGCACTTCAATTGCGGCTAGTTTGCAGGAGCCGCGTAAGCGAGCTCTTTCAGCCGTTGCGATGCAGGACTCATTTCTGACCTCATCGTTAGTTATTATCAATGCTGGAAAGGAGTCCCTGCGTCCTGAGATGATGCGTCGAGGTGGTGAGGCGGCCAAGCCCCTACACGTCGGAACTATTTCGCCTGAATCGGTTATTGAGATGCCGCTTGAGGAGGCGCTTTTTAAAGAGAGCGCCCCGCATGAGTGCTTATGGGGAGCCAGCTACGCCGAGAAAATATCTCTTTCTGAGTCTGCGCGCTCAGAGGATTCATCGTATTATCTGCTCTACCGCGATCCCGCAACTAAACGTCCCATATCTGTGTGTTCAATATGAAGCTAGCGCTCTTTACTCCGTATGGGCTCCTGTCGCGTGAATCCGGGTTGCTCTATTTAGTGGCTAATTTTCTGCAAAAAAACGGTGCGGATGTTGTACAGCTCCGCTGTGATGGCGCGCAGCCTGCATGTAGTCGTGATAAGCTTCATCCGGGTGGGCGAACCCCATTCTCATGCTCGGAGTGCATGTCAGAGCAGAGAGCCCTTACGCAGTGGGCTGGGGTAAAGACAAAGGAGCTCTCTTCGTTCATCGTAGCGGAGGATGTGCTCAAGAGCGCACAGTGGATCTCCTCAGTAAAGAGCGCAGATTTATTTAATGTTGAGTTTAGGGGCAATAATCTCTGGGGAGTCTGCAGTGCTGAGTTTCTAGCGCGCTGGGGGCTTGAGGCTGGCCAGGAGATGAGCGTCCAGCACGAGGATAATCTGCGCACTCTTTACATTACATACGTACAAACCTGTCTTGCAGCCGAGAGTTTTGTCAGCACATGGAGCCCGACCCTTAGTTTAGTTGCGAGTCCAAGCGATCAGGCAACTCAAGCCTACGTGACGCAGGCTAGAAAAGCTGGCTCAGAGGTTGCGTTGTTCTCCTATCAGTCCGTAGATGACTCTATTGTGGTAGGATCATTAAGCTCAGCAGAGAGCTACACTACAAAACTTATCCTTGATGGCATTACGTCGATGAGAAACGAGCCCCGCACATGGGCGCCTGAGGTAACAGCGGTCGTTCATGAACTGCTGACATTTATCGGCTATGAGCCCGACCGAGTGTTATAGTACGGCATTATGCGGTCCTTATAAATTGAATCCCATTATCAACGTCAGGCAGTAACTCCAAGAGATTCTTGGGCAACAGGCCTTTAATCATACTAGGGATCGGATCTCCACTGAGTATTTTTTTAATAAACTCCGATACCACCTGCTTTGAAAGCATGCTCGCAAAGGGATTGCCACTGGCATTAATCATGGGCATCGCAACCGAGGCTAGTTCATCTGCGTAGATTGTCTTTAAATTATCAGGCACCTCAGTTTTCATTGCACTAAAAACTAATTGAAGCAGCTCGGCACGCGAAAAAGGTTCGAGCGCCTTAAAGTAATCCCCTAGTGAGAGGATCGCCTTTTGTGCCTCGGTTACCATCTGAGATACATCATTCGAGGACCGCCTAAGCTCCCCTGTAGTTTTAACAAATGCCGAGGGCATATCCGAGAGGGTTTTGCAGGATAGAGCTGTTGTTACTAGCACCTTAGCAAGTTGGCGGTGGTCTTCGTCGGGCCAGGTATTGAGCGCCATCGCTTTAAAATCAAAGTGCCCGATCTTCTCTCCAATTGCGATCTGGCCACCGTGTCGATCGCAATCAAAGTTTCCGCGCAGAATGGCATTAAACTCGCGCGCCAGGATAACCTTAGCGATCCTTTTTACTTTATCCGTTTGCCCCTCGCGCGTAAGTAATGAGACGAAATGCTCACCCGGCATCTCAGTCATTGTAAAGTAATCCTCTCCGGAGCGAAGCACCTCCGCAGCATCCATTGGGATAACGACCCCATCGATTAGCGCCTTATACCCGCGGTAGTTGCTACCGCCGCGCTCGTATTGATACTGTGCGATAAAAAAGTTGGCTTCAATTGATGCGCGCTTCTGAGCATCATCTATGATTGGTCTTAGGGACTCAACTAGAGGATCGTCAGAGGGCATCTGCGCTAACATTCGCAGCATAGTATCGAAGCCATCGATAGCGCGCGCTTCGCAATGAGGCCTTCTAAGGCAGAGCACAACTTTCTTCTTCTTCTCGTCGGCAACCTCCAGAACGATATTCATAGAGCCGCACCCCCGTAGTGCCCCTATAGCGCCAAAGGAGACCTGATCGCGAGCCTCTATCATATCCAGGATTCGAAAGATCTGAGCCCGAGATGGGCTTTGAGTTTTGTATTTTAGATGCCTAGCGTTTTCGATCAGGTCCCGTCTAAAGTCATCAGGCAATCCTGGAGTATCCATCAACACCTGCACGAATTTAATCTCGGCAGGCCCCTGACTCTCTGCGAAGGATGCTAGGATCTTTCCAGCGCTTGCGGTCTTCTCGTTGCCCGGCTCGCCGGCCGTCAGTAGAGCCGCCATAGCTAGATGTTGTGAGTACTCAGGTAGGGCATTCACGTACCATTTGAGAAACTCTCGTGTCTTTGTGTAATGCGGCATGGTCTCAGGGAGAACCTTTTCCACAACGAAATCAAAGGAGCTATTCACAGAGCTGCGCATCTCAGTAGGCAGTAGCTCCTTTGCAACTAGGGCGCGCCCCTCTAACGGCATACGCCAGAACTCAGTATGCAATAATTTGATACTTGCAAGGGTCTCCAGCTTCTTGTCCTTTATAATATGATCGTCGTCTTTATCAGAATCCCACGATATATTTGCAAGTGCGGTATTTTCCAGTAAGTAGGTAAAGAGTGCGGCAAAAGTTAGTGTCTCTTGGTTCGTTCCCTTCCCGAGAATGTAGCTGAGTAAGTGCTCTCGAGCAGTCTCATCTTTACGAGCAACATGAAGTATAGATTCAGCAAGGGAGCCGCCCACGGGAAGACCCCTTGCCAGAGCTGAGTGTCCAGATAGGCAGATCTCTTCAATTAGGTATGAACATGCACGTTGAGTGTTAAGAGCGGTAGCAAGGTCGAAACCGATCTGATCAAGGTCAATACCTGGAATTTTGTTTACAAGGGGGGCTAGTAGTTGCTCTACTCGGGTACTAAATTCTGCTGAGTTGTCATCGCACCCTAATATTTTAGATGCGGCGGACACCCAGATATCAAGCACTTTATCTCGCAGTTCGACGTTACGTATGCGGTCGCCATTAAGAACAGTTTCTGCAATAGCGCGCACTTTATCAAAGTTTGATTTTTCCTTGCTACACCGTTTAATAACGTGAGAGAGAAACTCAGCCTCATAGGTGTGTTCAAGTAGGCCTATGGCGCGCAGGTCTCTCCATGCGCATGCTAGATCAAGCGTTGCATATTCGGGAGCCTTAAAGGAGAGGGCTGAGATAGAATGAGCAAGCTCTTCAGAACGAAGAAATCCAGAGTCACCACCGATAAAAGGAGCAAGGAGGGTAGTTATCTTTGCAGTTAAGATTAGGTCAGTCTTAGATTTGCCCCCTGCTTGTATTAGGTGTGATATATCCTGGGTGCATAGACTTATTATTCCTGAGTGCGTAACAATACCCACTATCCCGGTCGAGTACGCCATGTAGTTTTCAAGGGGATTCTTTTCGAGCCACGCTGCTAGTGCCGGCATAGTGGGGGTCTTTGGGTATTCGAAACGCTCTTCCAGGATCGAGCGAAGCGCAGGGGGAACAAATCGGCGATCGTCGCTGCCAGAGCCGCTCATTGTTTTCCAGAGGTTCTTTGCTGAAAGATCCGGTGCGATTTCGCGTACAAATAGATTAAGGGCAGAGCAGTTGCCACTACTATGCTGATTCCGCCCATCTGTTTCGGTCTTATGATAGAGCTCAAATATTCTTGGGGGGAGATGCTCTATAATGGTTTGGTACAAAGGTGCGTTAGATGCTTTAAGCCCAGTTAGTTGTTGTAGAAAATCTAGACTTGATTCCTCAAGCACTAGTGATGAACCCTTTTTTGCCAGCTTCAAGGCAACCCTTGTGATAATTACAAACTCGGCATGTTCCAGTAGTACCCCGATCACGGTAGGGTTAAGGGGTACCTGGGGCGCTTTCATAATGTCATGTAGGATCTTACTGGCTGATACCCCCTTAAATTCCAGAATAGAATGCAGCTCATTTATTGATAGTTGAGACGATTTAAGTGTTCCCTCAGATTGAGTAGGGCTAGTGGTGATATGTGCCAGTTTAGTTACGATAGCATAAAGCTCTTCGGAGCTAACCGAGCTGGTGACAGTAAGAGCTGATTCCCTATTATAACGATCTGATAGCGCAGTGATTAGGCCACCCTTGGAGATGTCGCAGTCAACAAGACGATTACCATCCCGATCTGAGGGCCCCGTGCTTATGGCAGAGATCGAGGCTTTGCCGCGTAATGATATTAGCTGTGCAAGAGGGATTCCATCACCACTAGACAGGGGTCCAAGTGAGGCACCTCTTATGCGAGGGTCTGGAGAGAGCCCCATAATAACACCAGCATAAGCGACCGTGCTGTACAGTGAGGAGTTATCTACAAGAAAATCCCAGGGCGCAGCCTTAGGCTTATCTCGTTGAATAATAAGCTCTAGGCTTGGTAGTTTAAAGTTTGGCCAGGCAACGTCGCGCAGAAACGAGATTCCCCACTTCGTTTGAGCCCAAGGCTCTGAGTTGTAGAGGGTTACGAGCTTGGAGCACTGCATTCTTAATTCGGATTGATCCTGCTCATCATTTGCGGTAACTATCGCCCGCATGGTGGTAGCTATCTCTCGAAGAGAGGCGCCAAGGGGATAGATCTTTTGAGAGGCCCCCGCAGCATCAGATAGCACCTTATATAGAAGGCCAACGCCTTTCTCTGGGCTTGTAGCATTATCCTGTGAGGAGTCATATGATTTTGTAAAATCATGGAGGCACTCAACCCATCGATCAATCGCCCCTCTGTCTGCTTTGCGGTCCAGGGTAATACCAAGGCGTTGGATCTCTTTGGCGATATCCTTAATACGAATTGGAATAGTGTGGTCTAGAGAGCGCACGGTTTCAAAGAGTAGATCTAGCTTCTGATGGGGGGACATGGCGGTATAGTCGGGATTTTGTGCAAGTAGCTGATCAAGAAAGCTCGTATGATTACCACTTCTAAGTATCTCTATAACTTCGCGCTGTAGAGGCACCTCTGTTTTCTGCGCCTGAGCTACGCCCCCCATAGAGATGCTGAGCGCTGTTAGCACGCCTTCATAGAGAGATTGCCTGGATGGGCCGACTAGATGAGCATCGATAATACTATGCCACTCTATAGGGTTGGTTCGTTTTCCACGGAGCCGCTCATCAAAGGTGAGCTGTGCCCTAGGATCCTGCCCCATATAGTGCAGTAGCTTCATCGGAATACCGTCGCAGGCCGCCTCCTCAGCTTTTGAATTAGAGCTGTGATTAAATCTCTGATGCAGCTTGGCGTGGGTTGTCTCGTGTCCGATAACTAGGAGTAGATCCTGTTCGCTAAGAACAGGGGGGAGTTGCGAGGGTTTGCTTGAGGCAAATAGCCCCGCTGTAAGAACGATCAGGGGGGGATTACTTGTTTTTACATACCAGGCGTTCGGCTCTGTGAGGTTTGAGAGGACGTAGCGAACAGGATTAGCATCAAAATCGTGCTTAAAGAGGTCGCTGTGTTGTTCGAGATCCTTATTTCTTCCGGCTACTACCTCTTTATCGGTGTATAGTTGTCGGGCAAATCCCTCTACAAGCTGCTGAAAGCGCATCCCCTCTGGGCTCGCCGGATCCACTAGGCGCCAGGACTCAGATAACTCCGGTGGAATAAGGCCACTCTGGATCGCATCCAAAACTGGCATCTTACTTTCTATTAGGGGGGGTGAGGGCTTAGGTGGAGTGGTGTTTAGGGTGAGCTGCTCCTGCTCTAACGAGGTGGTGTGTGTGTTGGGGGAATGGTGAGCGGTCGCAGGGAACTTATCACCTTTGTTTACTACTGCAACAGCTTCAATACTCATAGAGGTGTAAGAGTCAGGATTATATAGTTATGTATGATAACTAGTTAGTTATGACTAGAATCTCTATATATGTAACACTCTAGCCCTAGATAAGGACTAATTGGCTGTTATGAAAGGGGGTTTATGTACCGCTTTCAGGGGCGCGTCGCAACTCAAGGGTAAAGGCGGTGCCACAACCCTCTGCGCTCTCAACGTCGATAGAGCCGCCTAATTTTCCGACCAATCGATGCACGCAGGCTAGGCCAACGCCGCTGCCATCAATTGCACTCTCTCCAGCACGATTGAACGGTTTAAATACGAGATCTAAGTTCTTTGGCGAGATGCCACGCCCGTTATCCCGCACGCTGACGGAGGCGCGGCGGCGAGAGCTCGCTTTTTCCGGTGCTATTGAGATAATTAGTGGGCGATCCGGTATCCGATATTTAATGGCGTTACCGATTAGGTTACTAAAAACCTGATAGAGCTGGGTTCTGTTTCCGAGTACGTAGGGCAACTCCGCTAGCGTTGTAACCTTTGCAGAGTTCTGATCAAGTTGCTGTTTGTACTCCTCCACGACCTCTGAGACAATTTCGCCCAGCCTAATAGGTTCAAGCGAACGTTCCGTTGCAGACACGCGTGCCAACTCCAGCACGCCACTAACCAACTGCTCAAGGCGTGCTGCGGCCTTGGCCATATAGTTCGTTGCATCACTGAGTACAGAGGCACCATTGATAACGGGGGACCCCTGCAGAATTCCAATCAGGCCTTTGATGGTACAGATCGGATTTTTCAGATCGTGCGAGAGCATATAGGTAAATTCATTTAGATCGCGGTTCTGCTCCTCAATCTGGATCTGATTAAGAACGTTTGCAGTTACATCTAGGGTAATAGAGAGAGCGATATAACCGTTAAGCGAGTTATCAAAGATCGGGACAGTGCGGGTCTCTAGCCAGAGCGTCATACCTGATTTATGGTAAAAGCGGTACCGATACTGGAATGGCTCACCGGTGCCTACTATCGCCAGCGACCTCTCGACGAGCTCTCTATCCTCCTCATGCACCTGCGAGCGAAAAAACTCTGCGCGGTTCTTATAGATCTCAGAGAGCGCAAAGCCTGTTAACACCTCAGTAAAGGGGCTGCCCCATAAAACGGTGCCATCTGCCTGGTGTAGAAGTACGGCCGCCGCAACGTTCTCCGTTAAGATCTTGTAGCGGGTCTGATGATCAAGCTCAGACTGTTTAAGCTCCTTTGATAGAGCCGCTATCCGTTTAATCTTGTCGCCAAGCAGGGGAATAAAGCAAAGTAGCCGATAGCTCCACGATATCTGATTCGCCGTCAGCGACTGATCTAGAAGCTTCGTTGCGCAGTGTACTCCAAGCCAGCAGAGGGTGGCAGCGCATAGCAAAACCGCTGCAAGGCAACCCATAGAAAGCGTCAGCGCAGATTCAATCATCAGCGCCCCCACGATTCATAGAGTTCGAACTCTGAGTTAAATAATAGCTCTGCTTCACGTAGGAGGCTCTGTTGGTTGCTGCTATGGATTCCGAGCGACTCAAAGCATTCAGCTAGCAGCGGCTCGTATATTCTACGTAGTGGATAGGCATCGCGTTCTGCGCCAAGCCCAAGTACGTGCGAGATAACGCTGCTGGCCTTTACGATGCCTATTAGGGATTTTGCGGGGATGTTTTGCCACGGCTCGTGGTGATTTCTGATAATATCAATAAGCTCAGCTGAGAAGTTCCAGCGCTCTCCGATCGCGTGACCAACATGGGTATGATTAAATGGATACTCGGCCGATTCGGAGCTAATCGAATCGAGGTCAGAGGAGAGCCCCTTGCGGTAGAGACGCTCATAGATATCAGTGTGTTTCTGAAGCAGGAGGAGCTTGCCGACATCATGCATTAACCCTCCGAGAAAGGCCTGGTCAGTTTGAGAGGGTAGGAGCAACTTAGATAGTAGTCGAGCAGTTAGCGCTGAGGCGATATTATGGGCCCAGAATTGGGCACGCAGGGGGTGCTTAACCGGAAAGAGTCCTGCCAGCGCCGTAGCGTTAAGGAGCCCTTTAAGTTCAGAGGTGCCGATGACCTTAACGGCGTCTAAGATAGTTTTACTTCCGCCCCCACGATCATAGAAGACCGAATTGGCGATCTTAAGAACCCTAGCCGCGAGTCCCTCGTCAGCCTCAAGTACCTCGATATAGTCCAGCGCCTCGGCGTTGGGGTTAGTTGCCAGCTGAAAGGCCTGGTAGGCGGCTTTGGGCATCGAGGGGATGGCGTTGTTCCCGAGAGAGGCCAGGATGCTTTGTCGCAGAGCGTCCGGTAGCGGCACGAGCCCCTTGACCGATTCCCCCTTCGTTGATCCAAAAAGCTTTGAAAGCATCTGCGCCCCTTCTCTGTGGGGGTAGATCCCCCCACCTTAAGATGAGTTGCTTTAGGCGCTTGGTGCTGCGCTTATAGGCAATGACTAAATCATATGTGGTTCTATGGTGTTAGGTAAGATTCGTAATACTTCCCGATAGTTGTGTTAGAAGAGCGAGGCAGGTATTATGTAGCACCTAATATAGAAGGCAATTCGAGATGCATAACCTAGATAATTCAGATGAATTCCAGGAGACCAGCGACACCAATCAGTTGGTGCTAGTGGTTGATGATGAGGCCAGCATTCGCCGCTCCCTTGAGGGGGTGCTAAAGGACGAGGGTTTCCCGGTGGTATTGGCAGAGGACGGTGAGTCAGCTATTCGCCTTCTGATGACGACCCGTCCGGCGTTGGTCCTGCTCGATATCTGGATGCCCGGAATGGATGGGCTTGAGACCCTGCGAAAGATTAAGGAGCTTCATCCAGATCTCCCCGTTGTAATGGTGAGTGGTCACGCTACGATCTCAACCGCTATAGCGGCGACCAGGCTCGGTGCTATGGATTTCCTTGAGAAGCCCCTTGATCTCTCAGGTACCATTCAGCTTGTCCGACGTGTCCTTGCAAAGAAGGATCCTCAGACCGATCGCCAAGATGCGCAGTGGGAGGCTATAGAATCAGCATCGGTTGGGCCGCTTCGGGAGTCGGTAACTATTAATCCAGTTGTATTTGCAAGACAGACGTTGCGCGGCAGAGCTTTTCCGCAAAAGACCCTAGCGCACGCCGCAATACTTTACGGACAGGGGCTTCATTCTGGACGCAAGAGCGGATTAATACTTGAGCCCCTTCCGCCTAATTCAGGGATTCACTTCGTTGGGGTGTCGGAGACAACTGTAGTTCCAGCGCACGTTGATTTCGTTGAATCTACCGGCTTTGCAACAACCGTCAGGTTGGGACAGACGCAGGCGGGAACGATTGAGCACCTTATGTCGGCGCTGTGTGCGTACGGCATATCGAATATGCTGATTAAGTGTAACGGTGAAGTTCCCGTTATGGATGGCTCTGCGCGTGAGTTCTGCCGCCTCTTTGATGAGGTTGGACTGGTTGAACAGGATGGTGAGTGGTACGAGATCGATATCAAAAAGCCGCTTGAGGTTGGGGATGATAAGGAGTCGATTCGGATTGAGCCTGCTGATGAGTTCAGCGTGGACTATACTCTGCGATATCCGGAGCCAGTTGGAGAGCAACACTTTATCTTTACACTCTCCGATCCGGCTTCATATCGGGATCAGATCGCAGCGTGCCGTACCTTTAGTTTTGTGAAGGACGTTGGACATCTGCAACGGCAAGGACTCGCTCTAGGAGGTCGTTTTGATAACTTCCTCTTAATAGGAGCTGAGGGTGCCATTAACGATGAGTGGCGCTTTCCGAACGAGCCAGTACGACATAAGATCCTCGATGCTATTGGGGATCTCTTTCTGCTTGGACGTAGATTACGCGGAAAGGTCACTGCGCGCATGACTGGACACTCTGACAATATCGCATTGCTCAAGAAGGTGCGCGACGAGTTGCAGCGCGCTACGCAGTAGGGGTTCCTTCATTAAAGATCTCGTGGAGCGTAGCTGGAGTTAAAAAAGTAAATTCAAAGCGCCCAAGCCTTACAATATCGCCGTCTTTGAGTAACTGCGGCTTGTTATTTATCCTTTTACCGTTAAGGTGGGTGCCGTTAGTTGATTGTAGGTCAGCGATTGAGAAGCCCACCCTTGAGGAGCTTATGCAGGCGTGTTGATCTGATATAGCGAAATCAACCATCACGAGGTCGTTGCCCGAGGCGCGTCCTATAAAGAATTGCCCCAGCTCTGTGTGGCTAGAGGTTGGCCCCCGTTTAATCGGGTAGATAGCATGTTCTAGCGTTGTGCCCTCAGCCAGCTCCGAGACCTGATCCGCTCGGAACAGTTGGGTTAGTATGGTAGTTGGTAGCAGCTTTCCCGGCCTGCTACGTGGATCCTCATCGGTTTTTCTGGGGGATAAGGTTCCCTCTTTGATAGAGGAGCCGACCAACACAGGAAATGTAACTATAGTGATAAAGGTTACCGCGTCGCACGACCTAGCTATGCTAAACAGGCTAGTGGATTGAATCCTTCCAGAGTGTGAGATGCTGAGCTCTGGCAGGTGTTTTGTCTTGAATGATGGAGCCTTCGCGATAACGCCATGCGAATTCTGACCAATAGCGGACTTAATAATATTTCTAAACTTATTCCACATGATGTTGTCTAAGCATAACGTTATTTACTTCTAACGTTACTCTGACATGCTTAGCAACAGGACTATTTCATAACTAGACGCAGCACTAACAGAAATTAGCTGTCTCCGCATCCGTTGGGGAGTCGTCTGTTGTTGAGAGGGCCTCAAGGATAGCCTTTGCATCATCACGGATCATCGCCGATAAGCCGTTGATTAACGTTACATGACGGTTTACATCGTCCCAATTCTTTTTTGCTATCGATTCACATAGAGCAACTGCAAGTGAGCGTTGCTTAGCTAAGATGGTATCGTATGACTCAAGGCGGCGTACGACACCTTCCGGTATCGACTCACGAGACTTTAGGGTGTTGCGGGCCTTAGTAATTGCGCCCTCCAACTCTGTAAAGGATTCAAAGAGCCTTTCGATAATATTTGATTCCATCTGCGTATCTCCCGTATCTTTAAATTCTGTTCTCTAAGTTACTTCCGCTCTGATTGATGAATTGGAGCACTATTTCAGCGACTAACTCAGCTATTCATAACGTTCACTAGTGTTATTACAAGGTCCTCCTAATCTGTTGCATTATTATCCTAAGAAGATCTCGCGTTCCTGCGGTTGATCCTAACCAAGGTTCTCTAGCTCAACCAGAGCTATTTGAGCTCTCCTTAGGCGCTTTTGAGTGGAGATAATGCAAGGGTGCTGCCATACTATAACTAGCTGACTTAAATCATGTTTTTAAATGCATAGTAAGTTCGTAGCAGCTCTGTAGAGCTAACTCCTGTATAATCATATGGTTAAGGGGTGGAGTGTTGATGGACAACTGTACAGTGAAGAGACACCCATGCGAATAAGAAGAGCGCGGCGCGCCACACCTCGTCGGATTCAGGCACAATGGGACATCTCTCGTGTCTATCATAAGGGGGAGAGGTTTTTTGCTGCCCTTGAGGATGCGATCGATAAGGCACATAAAAGTATCGACCTTGAAAGTTATACCTTTGCAACGGATCGGCTTGGAGAGCGTATTTTGAGCGCATTAACGCGTGCCGTTAGACGTGGTGTTCGGGTGCGGGTGCTAGTTGATGGCATCGGTTCAAGCACCTGGACACGGACACTTCGAACACGAGCAGCAGAGGCCAAGATCTTATTCAAGGTCTATCACGAGCTGCCATGGGAGAGATGGTGGTATAGTAAACGAGCTGGCTCTACCTGGGGCAAGCTATTTAACCTATTGAGACTGATTAACAGCCGCAATCACCGTAAGGTATGCATTATCGACTCTCAGCAAGCGTTCGTAGGGAGCATGAATATTATCGATAATCATGTGACATCCGTATCTGGCGCTAAATCTTGGCGCGATACTGGTGTATTTATTGAGGGGGCAGATGTTAAGGCTCTTGTTGATACCTTTGAAGGGGTATGGCTTGGTTCATTTCGGCGCCTAAAGTTAAAGCTGCGCCTTAAGGGGCGTAGGGCGCAATCAAGCGAGTTAATTAGGTTAAATACGCGCCGTAGGCAGCGCCAGGATAACTACCTCGATCTGTTAGTCAGGATAGTTGGTTCTCGCACTAAGGTCTGGATAACGAATGCCTATTTTATTCCGGATGGATCTTTGTTGCGCGCATTATCTGTTGCTGCACAGGGGGGTACGGATGTTCGGATACTTGTACCACATTTCTCTGATATCGTGTTTATTCCCTGGGTGGCAGCGGCCTTTCATTTGGGATTACTGCGAGCGGGGGTGCGTATTTTTGAGTATACTGGAGCTGTACTGCATGCCAAGACAATGCTGGTTGACGAGTGGGGACTCGTGGGATCGAGCAACTTAAATCACCGCAGCTTGCTGCACGATCTGGAGGCCGATGTTGTGTTGCCGCAAGAGCGAGATAGGGTAGACCTAGAGCGGCAGTTTCTGATCGATCTTAAGTCTGCGAGTGAGGTGACGATCGATAACTGGCAGCAACGTCCATGGATTGAACGGTGCATTGGAAGAATATTGCTGGCTTTTCGTTATATGTTGTAAGGCGATATGACGGATAGAGTTGTCGTAAAAGTTTTTTCTTACAACATCCATAAAGGATTCGATCTAGGTAATCGAGCCTTTGTACTGCCCTCAATCCGTCAAGCGATCGCTAATCTCAAACCTGATATCGTCTTTCTTCAAGAGGCTCTCGGGCAGCACGATAAATACGCGAGCCGCTTTGAGGAGTGGCCGGATCTACCGCAACCGGAATTTATCGCCGAGGGTATCTGGCCCTACGTGGCGTATGGAAAGAACGCAATCTATTCACACGGACACCACGGCAACGCAATTCTAAGCAAGTATCCGATCGTGCGTTTTGAGAATATCGATGTTTCAACGAACGCCTTTGAATCACGTGGAATATTACACGCAGTTTTGGATGTGCCTGGCGTAGCAATGCCGGTGCACTGTATTTGTGTGCACCTTAATATGTTGCGTAAGGGACGCGATATGCAGCTTAAGCAGCTATGTCGACGAGTGATCCGGAGTGTGTCGCAAGCCGATCCAATAATAGTTGCCGGGGACTTTAATGATTGGCAGGAGAGCGCCTCGAAGTTGCTCTTTGATGATGTAGGCCTACAGGAGGTATTCCTTCAGCTTCACGGGAAACATGCCCAAACCTTTCCAACCCAATTCCCGCTACTCCGTCTTGATCGGGTATATGCGCGTGGTCTTGAAACGGTTGGAGGGGAGATCCTCTCTGGGTCCCCTTGGGGGAACCTCTCAGATCATGCTCCTCTGTATGTGCAGATGATTATTTCAGATATCCCTGTTTAATTAAGGGTACTAAACAACCTTCCAGAGTGTATCAGGGGGATATTTTTTTGGTGATAGACTAACTGGCGAGCCTTTGATAAATGCTGCTGCGCCCTTTAGAGCGTCATCGTTGTAAAGGTTGCCGATAACAGAACCATTCAGGATTACATCGACTTTGCCAGTTCGGCGCCAAGAGAGCTCAAGTGACTCCCAAGTCTTATCAGCTCGTTGACGATGTATTATCGTGCGTTCGCTACTAGGCTGCTCAATTTTAATATGGGTGTCTTTTTTAGAGACTTTGGTCTCTATAGCTGACCGCAGAGAGCTGTAAGACATGGAGCTCTTATCGGATGGTATTGCTAGACGCTTTAAAATTTCAGGAGTTTTAGCAGTTATTTTAAAAATCTTACCAGCGTGTTCGTTTCGAATCTTATTTTCAATTTCTTTTAGGCTGTCTTCATGGATAGTTTTTAGCTTCAGGACCTTTTCTGAGATTTTCTCCTGAATGCTTTCTCTATTTTTAGTGTCTATAGAGTTTACGAGTCCAAAGCCTGAAGAGATCCAAGTAAGTGCACGTCCAAGCATGCCAGACGCTGGCCTCGTACTTAGTGGTGGCAACTTTTTGTGGAGTTTGCAGAGCGAGACCTCAATCTGACTCTCTTTTTTATAAACTTCGCTAAGGTGCTTGTCTATATTTCTAAAGCCCTGAATTTCTCCTTTCGAAAACGTAGCTTGAGAAGGGGGTAGCGGGAAAGCTAGTACGTCGCTGTCAGTAGGAACAGGATTAGACCGCCTTGGCTGGCGGTTAGTTCTAGAGGTAAGTATAGGTGCTGTTACGCTCATAACTATGACTAATTAATAATAAGTTAGTATTAATTAAGTAATTCTAATGCAATTCTTACACTATTACAGTGTATCGGAGTCTTAATCAAATAGTTTCTTAGTAACAGAATATGTGGGTCTTAGACCACATTAAGCATAATATAGGAGCTAATGAAGACATATTATAAGATAAAGCAAAGCTTTTAATGCTATTTATAGATCTTTATGGCGGACTTTTTTTGGGGTGGGAGGGGGCTAAGTAGCACTTTTACTTGATATCAAAGAGGGTCGGCTGCCTCTTAGGCGAGATCGTAACAGGGGTTCCGGCGGGGTAATTACCGCTAAAACAGGCATCACAGAACTTACCAGGGGTTGAATCCACTGCGCGGTAGAGCCCCTCCATGGAGAGGTAGGAGAGGGAATCAACGCCGATATACTGTGCGATCTCCTCAACTGACTTATGAGAAGCGATTAGCTCGTCTTTGTCCGGAGTGTCGATGCCGTAGTAGCAGGGATTAGTTGTTGGAGGTGAGGAAATACGCAGATGGATCTCACGCGCGCCGGCCAGACGTAGCATCGCTACAAGTTTTTTACTCGTAGTGCCGCGCACTATCGAGTCATCAACTACAATGATGGACCTGCCTTTCAGCACAGCAGCGTTAGCGTTCAACTTAATCTTTACACCGAAGTCCCTGATGTTCTGCTTTGGCTCGATAAAGGTACGCCCTACATAGTGATTCCGTATTAGCCCCATCTCAAATGGGACCTTGGAAGCCTCGGCGTATCCGATCGCAGCGGCTACACCGGAATCAGGAACCGCCGTTACCAGGTCTGCCGCAATATGGCTCTCCTTTGCTAGCTCTGCTCCCATGTTTTTGCGGAGCTGGTAGACGTTCTTACCAAATACGTTCGAATCTGGACGGGCGAAATATACGAACTCAAAGATGCAGGGAGCTTCACGCGCAAATCCAAATGGAAAGTAGCTCTTCGTTGTGCCGTCGCGAAATACTTCAAGTAGCTCCCCTGGCGCAATATCACGAATATAGGTAGCACCGATAAGATCAAATGCGCAGGTCTCTGAAGCAAACACCGTAGCGCCGTTTAGCTTTCCCATCGCAAGGGGGCGCAAGCCATGCCTGTCGCGCACTACCATTAGGCGGTCTTCAAAGAGTAGTAGGAGTGAGAAGGCCCCCATGATGCGCTGAACCGTGCTTATTACCGCTTCAACTCGGGGTTGGCTTTTATCCCCGCGTGCAAGGAGGTGCAGGATCGTCTCGGTATCTGAGGTCGTGGCAAATATGGAGCCCTGATCGATTAGGTTACGCCGAAGCTCATCTGCGTTAATAAGATTCCCGTTATGAGCAACCGCTGTATAACCTAGTGCGATATCAGCAACGAAGGGCTGAACGTTAGCTAGCTTGTTGCCACCAGCCGTTGTGTATCGGACATGCCCGATAGCAGTGCTTCCAGGGAGCCGACTAAAATCAAAATTACCGAATACATCCGCCACCAGGCCCAAGCCCTTATGTACTGAGAATTTTGGCTCATCGGCGCTGTTTCTTTCAATAGAGACGACTCCTGCGCCCTCCTGGCCACGGTGCTGCTGTGCGTATAGCCCCAGGTAAGTTAAATTCGCAGCCTCCGGGTGATTCCACACCGCCATAAGGCCACACTCATCATGAAATTTATCAGAAACGTTCATCTTATGCCTCAAAGAGTTGATCTAGCCCATTAAACCAGCACTTAAACGCAGTATCTTTAGGGATCTGAGCGACCCCCTCAATATTTATTAGCGAGCCCCCAACAACCCCCTCACCTGAGATAGTAAGCCCCGCTGCTGCTATAACGCTACGTACAGTGGCAGCGTCCTTTGGTGAGACGCTTACAAGAAAGCGCGCACCACTCTCTGCAAAGAGCGTAACGTCTGGGCGTTGGTTTTTTTGAAAGAGCTCTAACGAAACACCAAGGGGTGCTTCGTAATCCTTAAAGCAACTCTCAGCAAGGGCTAAAGCTAGCCCACCCTGAGAGATGTCGTGGCACGAAACTAAAAGCTCCTGTGCAATCAACTTACGGACGCAGTTACAGGTGCGCTGCTCAAGGGCGTAATCCAGGGCGGGTAGGGCACCTTTCTCTATCTTATGTATCTGAGCTAGGTAGGCGCTGCCCCCGAGATCGTTCTCTGAGGTCGTGCCTATCAGAAATACAACGTCCAGGGGGGCGTTAAACTGAGCGGGGCGCGCCCTGCTCACATCATCAAGAAGTCCAACCACAGCCAGTAAAGGTGTGGGCTGAATGCCCTGGTCGTGAGTTTGCCCCTGACTACGAGTTTGATTGTAAAGACTCACGTTACCACTTACGACCGGGATATCGAAGGCCCGCGCAGCCTCTCCAAGACCTGCGATGCTGTGTGCTATCTGCCACATCGTTTCTGGATTCTCAGGGCTCGGCATATTTAAACAATCCGAGATGCCGATCGGAGTGGCACCGGTTGCCGCGATATTTCGACACCCCTCCGCCAGCGAGAGCGCCGTACCACGCTGAGCATCGATAGCGCAGTAGCGCGAGTTGCAATCAAGTGAGATCGCGATTCCTTTTTCACGACCACTCGAGGACTTAAGACGAACTACCCCGGCATCGCTCCCCGGATGAACAACGGTGTCACCCCTAACCGTTGAGTCGTATTGATTATAGACGGCGTGACGTGAGCACAGGTTCGGATCTTCTAATAACGTTAGCCATGTGTGCGCGAGATCTTGTGGAAGCGGTAGAGAGGCAAGCTCGATCTGCGCAGTAAGCGATTTATCTGATGGCTCTATGCTAGGCCAGTTATACTCAGGCACCGCACTGGTAAGAAGATGCGCCGGTATGGATGAGACAAGCTCTGCATGCCAGTACAGCTCAACGTTACCCTCCGTAATAACCTCACCGATGGCAACGGCATCAAGCTCCCAGCGGTTGAATATTTCGATTAAGGTCGACTCGTACCCAGCCTCAACGATAAAGAGCATCCGCTCCTGAGACTCGGACAACATAATCTCGTACGGGTTCATCCCGCTCTCGCGCTGCGGTACTCGGTCTAGATGCATCCTGACACCGTTACCGCCGCGATCGGCCATCTCAAAGGAGGAGCTCGTAAGTCCAGCTGCACCCATGTCCTGAACACCGACAACGCGACCGCTCTTAAAAGCCTCAAGGCAGGCCTCAAGCAACAGCTTCTCCTGAAATGGATCGCCAACCTGAACGGTTGGGCGCTTAGCCTCGGAATCATCACCGAAAGCTTCAGAGGACATGCTCGCACCATGTATACCATCGCGCCCGGTCTTTGATCCGACGTAAAGCACGACGTTGCCAACACCAGCGGCCTTACCGAGAAATACCTCATCCTGCTTTACCGTTCCGAGCGCAAATGCGTTAACGAGGCAGTTGCCGTTAAAGGATGGGTGAAAGGAGAGCTCGCCACCTACGGTTGGAATACCCATGCAGTTGCCGTAAAATCCGATACCGTTTACAGCACGACGCAGTAAGTAGCGACTCTTAGCGAGAGCGGGGTCGCCGAAGCGCAATGAATTTAAGAGCGCTATCGGACGCGCCCCCATCGTAAAAATATCACGCAGAATTCCACCCACGCCGGTTGCGGCACCCTGAAACGGCTCGATAAACGAAGGGTGGTTATGACTCTCAACTTTAAAGACAACGGCCTCATTATCACCGATGTCGACTACACATGCATTTTCGCCGGGGCCTACTATAACCCGTGCTCCCTTTGTTGGCAGTGTGCGGAGATGAACCTTGGTACTCTTGTATGAACAGTGTTCTGAAAAAAGAGCCGAGCAGATACCGAGCTCCACTATATTGATGGCACGTCCTAGCGCCTTGGTAACCGCTTCAAATTCGTTTTGTCTTAGGCCGTGCTGCGTGGCATCAGCAGCCGTCGCAACGCGCTTCCACGTGGGGATATCACTCAACGGGATACTACTCATAGTCGGACTCCTAAAAACACGGAAAGTGGTAACTGGTCACCGTAGTTTAATGTCGCGATTCAAGCTACTGAAATTACGGCGAAGTTTCATAGATAATTCGATTGGTCGTCCCCTGATCAGGGACGGCAGATTTTGTGACCAGTTAATGTTATCACCCCCGATTTGCTCCGCAAATCGACCCCTGAGGGGCTATTGAGTGTCATTACCGTATGCGAATATTTCTGTAATATGCTGACTAGTTACAGAAAGTGTATACTTCTAAACGCTTGCACTCAATGCAGAGGCACCAAGATTATAGATACGGCATCTCGATAACAATGGAACGGCGTCACTAAATTGGCGACTATAGGGGCAAGTTTTATGCGAAGTTAGACAGTTCGCCAGATTAGGCAGATTACTCAGGGTGGATTCCAACGGGTAAGTGCAGTGAAGGTGAGCTTACCCTCTTTCTGCGATTGAGTTTGATTATGGAGGAATTTAGCGACTTTTCCTAAAGATAAGCAGCTTTTCTACCGAAATAACCTACTAGGCCATCCAATTAGGGTCTTTGGGCATCAAAACAAGAGGCACAAAGCTATCTTAGGTGGTCGGATACCCCCAGGTTATTCCGATTGTCGGTTAAGGCGCAGATCGATTACCCTAGAGCTAAGGCGTCTCAAGAATTTGAGGAGAAGGTTCAATGAGCAGCGATAACAATAATGACTTTCAAAAACTTATTCAGGAAGATCGAGAGATTCGCAAAAAATCAGCATGGAAGGGAAACATGCTCGAGTATCTTGAGCAGGTACGCGAGAGCCCGACGGGTCATAAACTCTCTCACAAACGACTCTATGACATGATCTCTGAGCAGGGCATGGTCGAGGTCGATCTCGAACAGAACCCCCGTCTCAAGCGCATATTTAAGGGCGAGAAACTCAAAGTATTTAATTTCTTTGCCGACGAATTTTTCGGCATGGAGAAGACAATTAACCAAATCGTGCGTTACTTTCACTCCGCCTCTCTTAAGGGAGAGGAGAGTCGTCAGGTGCTTTATCTAGTTGGGCCGGTGGGCTCAGGAAAGAGCTCCCTTGTTGAGAGGATCAAAAAGGGGTTAGAGCAGCTTGAGCCGATCTTTGCGATTGAGGGGTGCCCGATGTACGAGGAGCCGCTGCATCTAGTACCGCGGCATCTACGCAAGGAGTTCTCAAAGATGCTCGGTGTTGAGATCGAGGGCGACCTCTGTCCAGTTTGTCGTTACCGACTGAAAGAAGATTTCCAGGGCAAATGGGAGGATGTTCCCGTTAAAACGTTTGAGCTCAGTATCCGCGCAAAACGGGGCATCGGGGTTGTTCCTCCGGTAGATCCCAATAACCAGGATACCAGCGTGCTTATTGGCGGCGAGGATATTTCAAAACTCGATCTATATTCAGAGGGCGACCCACGTGTTCTAGACCTATCGGGAGCTTTGAACGTCGGTAATCGCGGCATGGTTGAGTTTATCGAGGTATTTAAGAACGAGACCGAGTACCTGCATGCGATGATTACGGCCACACAGGAGAAGTCAATTCCAGCACCAGGGCGGCACGGCATGATCTATGTCGATACCTGCATCCTAGCGCATTCAAACGAGGCCGAGTGGAAGAAGTTTAAAAGCGACCACACTAATGAAGCTATCCTTGACCGTATTGTAACCGTGAAGGTTCCGTACAATTTGCGGCTCTCTGAAGAGGTCAAGATCTACAAGAAAATTATTCGCCAATCTCAGTTTACTGCTGACATAGCGCCGCATACGATTGAGCTCGTCTCTATGTTTGCGATCCTCTCCAGGTTAGAGCCAACTAACAAATGCGATCTTATGACGAAGCTCAAGCTCTACAACGGAGAAGAGGTCGTTGAGAAGGGTAAGACTAAGAAGATCGATGTCATTGAGTTACGTGAGGAAGCAAAGAGCGAGGGCATGAACGGTATCTCAACCCGATTTATTATGAAGGCGCTCGATAACGCGCTCTCTGATAATATGGAGATCAACGCGATTCATCCCATCTCGGTACGAGAGTCCCTCGTTCAAATGGTAAAAGAGGGCGACTTCGCGGACGATGTTAAGAAGCGCTATCTCGAATTCCTGCAGGATACCCTGCACAAAGAGTATCTTGAGGTGCTTGAAAAAGAGATTACCAAGGCCTTTGTTTACTCCTATCAGGAGCAGGCAGAGTCGCTCTTTCAGAACTACCTCGATCACGCCGAGTCTTATGTAACTAAGAAGAAGTTTAAAGACCGCAGTACCGGCGAGGTGCTTGAGCCCGATGAAGGCTTTATGAAGTCGATTGAGGAGCAGATAGCCATTATCGGTACGGCGTGTGATGGATTCCGACAGGAGGTGATCGCCTTCCTGTGGTCTGCTGGGCGTCGTAACGAGAAGGTATGCTACGAGAGCTACGAGCCTCTGAAGGAGGCGATTGAGAAGAAGCTTATGGCGAGCGTTCGAGATGTTTCTCGAATCATCACCAAAGCTCGCACCCGTGATGATGAGCAGTACAAGAAATATGGCCGCATGGTTGAGCAACTTATGAAGAATGGATATCCAGCAAGCTGCGTGGATATCATTTTGAAGTACGCTGCTAACAACCTCTGGAAAGATTAGCAAGGCATAGAGAGGACTCGCATAGCTGATGTCCACGATCTTTAGATCTTACACGCCAACATCTCAGCGCTCTGACAGGAGCGCGCGCGATCGCCTCAGGCATCGCCAGAAGATTAAGGACTCTATTCGCGATAATATCGGCGATATTCTCGCTGAAGAGTCGATTATTGGCCGCGATAGAGACAAGATCATCAAGGTGCCGATCCGCTCCATAAAGGAGTATCGCTTTATATATGGCGATAACTCTCCTGGAGCAGCTCAGGGAGATGGCAATCAGAAGCCTGGTGATGTGGTCGATTCTGGACAGGAGGGGCAGGGACCAGGGCAGGGCGCCGGTAGTCAGGCTGGTGTCGACGCGTTTGAAACCGATATCACCCTAGAGGAGCTAATCGCTATTATGTTCGACGATCTTGAGCTGCCAGAGCTTGAGAAGAAATCCCTTAAAGAGATCATCTCAGATGATGCTCGTAAGCGCAAAGGGCACAGAAAAGCAGGAATCAAACCACGCCTCGACAAACGCGCCACGGCTCGTAACCGGGTGCGGCGATTGCGCGCCATTAAGGGCAGTCGCGAAATCGATATGGAGGATGAGGAGCAGCGCTTTCCATTCCATAAGGACGATATGAGCTACTTCCATATCGCGCCAACTAGTAAAGAGACCTCAAACGCGGTGGTGTTCTGTATCATGGATACATCGGGCTCGATGGGGACCGTAAAGAAGTACCTAGCGAGAAGTTTCTATTTTCTTCTGTTTCAATTCGTACGGCAGAAATACACGAATGTAGAGGTCGTATTTATCGCGCACCATACTGAAGCCAAGGAGGTTACCGAGGGGGACTTCTTCCATAAGGTAGAATCTGGAGGAACCTATATCTCCTCTGGCTATCGTAAGGCTCTTGATATTATCAACGATAGGTATCACCCCTCGCTATGGAACATCTATGCGTTTCACTGCTCGGATGGTGATAACTTCTACTCAGATAACGAGCGTGCGCTGCAAGCAGCAGAGGAGCTTTGTAAGGTCTGTAACCTCTTCGGGTATGGAGAGATTAAGCCCTCTGGAAGCGCTTATTACAGCGGCAGCATGCTGGAGGTGTTTGGTCAGATTAAGGCACCGAACTTTCACATGATAACAATTGAGAAGAAAGAGGACCTCTGGGAGGGCTTTAGGAGCTTTCTTATGAAGGACAGGGCCAGCGGCGTTTCGGCGCACGGTAAGGTCTTTGGTGAAAGTGAAGGCGCCGCATCGGCTGCACCGTAGGAGCTTATGTCATTTAACGTAGAAGAGCTTGCAGAGTGGGATGAGAAAATTAAGGCGCTTGTAGAGCGTTTTGGGCTGCGTTGCTATCCGCAGGAGTTCGAGATCTGCGATCACAATGAGATGCTTGGATACATGGCGTATACCGGCATGCCGTCGCACTATCCACATTGGTCGTACGGTAAATCTTACGAGCGACAAAAGACCATGTATGACTACGGAGTGTCGGGTCTTCCCTACGAGATGGTGATCAACTCTAATCCCTGTCTAGCGTATCTGATGCGGGATAATACCTTACTGCTGCAGGTTCTCACTATTGCGCACGTCTATGGGCATAACGATTTTTTCGCCAATAACTTTACATTTACATCCGGCACAGAGGCGCACCACGTGCTTGAGACCTTTAAGAATCAGGCCAGGCGCATTAGCGGCTATATGGAGGATCCCTCAATTGGAGTTGAGCAGGTTGAGGCTGTTCTCGATCATGCGCATGCTGTTTGCTATCAACGATCGCGTAATCTTGCAATTCAGCAGCTTTCAGAGGAGGAGCAGCGCACGGCGGCCTGGGAGCGTGCGCAGCGCACCCCCGATCCTTGGCGAGAGATTCATACACCACAACAGTATATCGCGCCGGATCTTTCCAAAACTCCGATAGAACCCCAGGAGAATTTACTGCAGTTTATCGCTAAGTATAATCCCTACCTGAGTGAGTGGAAGAAAGACATCCTTCAGATTGTAGATAATCAGACCCGCTACTTCATGCCCCAGATGGAGACAAAGATCATGAATGAGGGCTGGGCCAGCTATTGGCATCATAAGCTCTTAAACGAACTTAAGTTGCCGCAGGGTATGCATCTTGAGTTTCTTGTGCGCCATAATCAGGTGCTACGCCCACATCCTGGCGGGCTCAATCCATACCATTTAGGGTTTGTACTGTGGCATGAAATTGAGCGGCGCTGGAATGCAGGGGAAACCGGGCGCGAGTGGGATGATAGCGCGCCTCCCGTAAAAACAGAGGGCCAGGATGAGAACGATACCCCAGGCAGACGAAAGATCTTTGAGGTTCGTGAGGCGGATCGTGATCAATCCTTCCTCAGGCGCTTTCTTACACGCGATATTATGGAGGAGCTTAACCTCTTTCAGCATGAGCGCCGTGGCAAGGAGCGGATCGTAACGAAGGTTGCTGATGAGGGGAGTTGGAAGGATATGCGCGAGACCCTTATTAAGAGTGTGGGCACCGGATCTATTCCATGTATTAAGGTGGAGGATGCAGATTTCGGTAAGAACAGAATCCTGTACCTTAAGCACTACCACGACAGTCGAGATCTACAACTAGAGTACGCGGAGCAAACCCTGCGGCATGTGGCCAAGTTATGGGAGAAGGACGTCGTGCTTGAAACAAGTATTAACGGCAAAGGATCACTCCTTAAGCTCGTTGGCGAGTCGCTAAAGATTGAGCGGATATAGCGCAGCTACAGAGTATTCTCCATAAAATATGGGGCTAGAATAGAGCCTAGAATCTTGTGCCGTAAGGGGCTTGGATGAGGGGCCAAAGAAACGGGTTCCTCACCTATAAGTGTGGGTACATTAGATGGAAAACCCCTGCGCGGGAACGTGAACCGCTTCCCGTTACCTGCTCCCGCTCCGATACCGGTTAACCCTTAAAAACCAGCTTTGACAGCATGGCCGTCAAGCTGCTCAAAAAACTCGTAGGAGTTTTGGTTCCTCACCGATAAGTGTGGGTACATTAGTTGGAAAACCCCTGCGCGGGAAGCGGTTCACGTTCCGGCGTAGGGATTCAGCATCCATTATCTTACATTCTTCGACCGGCTTTTCTTCCAACTGCCGCCCATAGTTATGCCATCATCCAGTAGCTTCCCACCCACACTTATTGGATGAGGAACCCCTTTCCATGAAAGGGGGGTAGGGTGAGTGGTTTTTGTGGTAACCATTACGACAACTTTTCATATAGATCTGAACGTCGATCTCGGAGCACAGGAAATCTCTCTCTCAACGATAAGAGCTGATTTAGATCTAGCTCGTGTACGATTGCGGATTGAGCTGAGGAGAGCTCTGTAAGAGCGCTACCATCGGGAGCAAAGAGCACCGAATCACCGCTATACTGAAGTCCATTACCCTCACCAACACGATTAACGCCGGCAACGAATGCTTGATTTTCGATGGCGCGCGCCTTTAGGAGCGTAAGCCAATGTTCGCGCCGCGCTGCGGGCCAATTAGCCACAACGATATATAGGTCAGTTTTTGAGGCGAGTTGGTGGAATGGAACGGGGAAGCGCAGATCGTAGCAGATAAAGATTGAGCAACGTAGGTTACCGATCTCTACCGAAAGGGTTTGATCTCCGGGGGAGTATCTGGGGCTTTCATCTCCGTAGGAGAAGAGGTGCATCTTGCGGTAGCTTTCAAACGAACCATCTGGTCGATAGAGATAAGCGGTGTTGAAAAGCGCGCCCTCTGCGCTAACCTCTGGAAGTGAGCCGACCGTAAAGACAGCATGTTCTTTAGCAGTTGAGAGTAGAAAGGAGCGGCCGCTTGCGGCGCTAGCCTGAGCCAGTTCGCCCTCTGGAAGTGAGAACCCACAGGTAAACATCTCTGGAAAGATGAGGAGCTCCGCCCCTTGACTGACCGCTTGAATTGCTAGTTCAGTACATGCCCCTACATTCTTAGCAGGATCATTCCAGGCGATATCAGTTTGGATCAGTGCAATCTTCATGTAACTATTCACCCCAGTATCAACTTGTCGAGAGTTAAAAGGATTCGATCTTGCGATCGGCCCTAAGGACACCACCTTTCTTGACGTTCCCTGATCGGGGACGCTTATTTTAGGGGTGAATAGTTATTGTTTTCACCCCAGTTTGCTCCGCAAACTCGCCCCTTGATAGGGACTAACGTACACGTATCTGATTGGATGAATAGTTACGATACCCTTTAGAACAAAGGGAGGCTACCCTTTACGAGCATCGATACGCTATACGCCGGGGGGCTGCACCCAGATTTCATCACCCCGTACAAGGGTTGTAATTGAGGTGCCCTCCTCAACGCTAACGGTAATTTCAACCGAGTCCGACACCTCCTCAGTTACAACCATAATAAACCCGACAAAATCTGCGGGTGGAAATTGCGGCAAAACTAGATCCTCGTTGGCAAGCTTGCTGGTTGGAATAACTATCTTATAGGTCATGCCATCGACCTTACTGATCTGTGCTTTGGCCTTGTCTGAATTAAGGGAGATCTTAAGTACCGGGGTTTTGTTCGGCTCCATGTACTCGAAGCGGTAGCCGATTATCTTTATGGCTGCAGCTGGAGCTTGCGGAGCAGCGGCGTTTTTCTCTATTGCAGCAAGGTTAGAAGCGGCAGCTTTACTATCTACCACAGGCTTCGCGCCGCCTAGATCCAGAGCTTGCTCCTTAATTGGCTCAGGTAGCACCTCTTTTTCAAGTACGACCTCATCCTGTTTTGGAGCAGTTAGTTCAGAGACTTTTTTATCTGACGCAGGCGTCTCAATAGTAGCTATCTGCTCGGTTAAACCAAGTGTTTCTGATGGAGCGCTAGCGACATCAGCCCCCGCAGGGAGTTGCGGTAAAACTGCTAAGCTATCTAGAGCTCCGGAGTCTTTGGCGGGTAGGGCCTCAGATTGTTCGATTTGAGATAAGGCTTGAACTAATGGTGCAATAGGAGCAGGCACTGACTCAGCTGCCTCCTCTAGCATGCGCAGGATCACCTGACGCTTGCCTGCCTTCCAGTCATACTTTGGAGCCTCGGCCCGCAGTAGATCGACTACTATTCGTAACTTGCCCGGGTGCGATCCGAGTCGTACCTGCTTAACGATCCCGTTAGTAGGGGCCAAAAATGTCTCGCTTTTTCTTACGCTAGCACCATCCAGATCGAGCACGATCCTGGGCGGGCTAGGGAGCATAAAGGCATCTATCTTAACATCCTTGGGAAGTACGACCTTAAGAACGACGTAGGTACCATCATCGGCCCGTTCGCGATCGAGGATAATGCTGACACGATCTTTGGAGGAGAGGGTTGTTGCACCTGTAAGTTGGCGCTCAGCCTGAGCGGAGTTGATAAGTACAATAAAACTTAGGGGCGCAATTGTGCAGAGCAGCACAGCTGCGGTGGTTCGTACAAAAGAGCTTGTTCTCTTAAATAAATCGCTGAATAATTTCATAAATAGAATACGCCTAAGAATTGGCAAATTATAGCCTGAAGTTAGGATGTCTAAAAAGGCTTCTTAGTAACGGTATAGGGCATCTTTTTTATGGAAACGCCGTTACGCTAGCGCCGCGCTAAGACCAAGAGGTGCTGTTTTCCGTTGGTGTGTAAGCCCCTTCGCATCTACGGTTTTTTTATGCTTTGCAATAAAACCGTGTGCCCGTCTCTCACACGCCAGCAACGCAGATGGATGGGGGCCTGTAAGGTGCCATTTAGAGATCTTGCCTGGGTGCCCCTCGATCTCAATGATAAGTCGCCTAGTACCCCCTTCAGAGAGATCGAAGCCCTCGGCTGAGATCGTAAAGTTATTGAGGATCGAATGTGATAGTTCAAGGATAGCTCCGCTAGGGCTCTCTGAGGCGATCACCATAGTGTCCGGAAAGAGAGAAACCCAGACCGGTACTGGGCTAGGGCTCTCAAGGGTTGCATCTAGAGGGCCCTCAATAGTCTCGGCTGAGCTCACCGGTTCAAGCTCACCCCGCAAGATAATGCTCAGATCGAGATCTCTGGCCTGTGCAAATGAAGCATAGATTCGAGCGGTCGAGCGAGCTGTAATGTACTCAAGCATCGAGCGTGGTTTAAGGATGTGCCAGGCCTTTGCCGTTGCGATCTGGAATACAAATGGAAGCAGCAGAAAGCTGCCGAAAAAGACCCATGGCACGCGTAGACCAAGGGCAGCGCTGCCCGTCATAATAAGTAGTAAAAGGGAGGCCTGGATCCCCCTGGCCTGGGCAGAGGCCAGCACCTCAAGCCGCTCCTCAGGGGGAATTCTCTGCCAGATCTCACTAATGGAATCGTTACTTTCTATCTCAGATGCCATGCAACTCGTGGAAAATATTGCCGCAATAAGGCTCTAACTAACTAATACAGAGCCCCGGTTGGGGGTGTCCCGTAAAGGTAGCACAAGCCGTACCGTAGCTATTCTCATGTTAGGGACTGTGTTTGTTTCTCGTGGCGCAACAACTTAGACAATACTTCGAATAGAGAGGATATGTTCGCTAGTGCACATTCAAGTTGTATCGTAGGTCTAGACGCCGTTCCGGTTGAGGTGGAGGTTCACGTTAGAGATGGGGCTCCTCCCAGATTCACTATCCTTGGGCTTGGAGGGGCGGCTGTGAGGGAATCCCGAGAGCGTATCCTTACGGCGCTTGAACACGCCGGCTTCAATCCCCCCGGAATTATTCTGGTAAACCTCGCCCCAGCAGAGATTAAGAAGGAGAGCGCGGCGTTCGATCTTCCAATTGCATTGGCGTTGGCGAGGGCGTTCGGAGCCCTTCCACAAGGGGCTTTAGAAAATGTTGCTATAGTTGGGGAGCTCTCCCTTACTGGAGAGGTCAAGAGGAGTCCGGGTGTAACGGCGCACGCGCTTGCGGCGGTTCAGTCGGGAATTTCTTGTATTATTGTGCCTGAAGAAAATAGTGGAGAGGCGGCGGTTGTAGGTGGGATTAAGGTTATTGGGGTACGATCTCTGGCGCAGGCAATCCGAATCCTTAAGGGGGATGAAGAGCCATGCTATAAGGTGCGTGCGCCCTTTGAGGCTCAGGTTGCAGTAAAAACCCTAGATGATGTGCTTGGGCAGGGCGCGGCGAAACGAGCTCTGGCGATCGCGGCAGCGGGAAACCACAACCTCCTTATGATTGGACCCCCAGGGTGTGGCAAGAGTATGTTGGCCGAGCGACTCTCGTCGCTTCTCCCGCCCCTGAATCCGAACGAGCTGCTGGAGGTGCTTAGAATTCATAGCATCGCTGGACAGGCCACGGCGCCGGTGCTCTCTGGCCTGCGCCCCTTTCGCTCGCCACACTATATTATAAGCGATGCGGGCTTGATCGGTGGGGGAGGTATGCCACGGCCTGGGGAGGTTAGCTTGGCGCACCGTGGAGTGCTCTTCCTAGATGAGTTTCCTGAGTTTAAGCGTAGCACGGTTGAGGCGATGCGTTCCCCTCTTGAAACGGGGTGGGTCCAGGTGGCGCGCGCCAAAGCGTCTATTAATTATCCAGCCCGATTTCAGCTAATAGCCGCGATGAATCCCTGTCCATGCGGACGGTTCGGTACAAAGGCTGGGGGGTGCCGGTGCTCGCATCGCGCTATCCGGGATTATTTAGCTAAGCTATCGCAGCCCATTTTGGACCGAATTGATCTGCACGTAGAGCTTGAAGCGGTTGATGTTGACGATCTTGTCTGGACAGATGCGAGACAGATGCGCAGCCAAGCGATCGCACCAGCAGCGGTATTTGCTGCTCGCGATAGGCAGATAGCACGCAATGGGGTCCTTAACAGCGAGGTGCACGATGCGACGCTGCGTACGCAGACAAGGATAACTCAAGGGGCACGAGCGCTCCTAGGTGAGGCGATGAAGCGTTTGGGAATGAGTGCACGTGGTTACACCCGCGTGTTGCGGGTTGCTATTACCATAGCAGATCTGATCGAGCAGGATGAGTTAAATGAGGAGATAGTGGCTGAGGCGGTCTCTTATCGCTCCCTAGATAGACTGAGCAATATCATTCATGAGGGTGGCGCATTTGTGCGCTCGCATGATCAGCCGGTCGGACGTTCACAAGAGCCGGTCCGAGGGTTACGGTAGGGGAGAGACTGCGACTGAACGAAGAGCTAGTTGATGCTCCTTTATCTCTCTTGATAAAGGATCTTGAGGACTGACCGGCTCAAGAACGGTGACTATATCACGACCGATATGTTTAACGTATCCGCCCCGTGGGCCGATCTTAGTGCCCTCTCTAATCATAAATCCGAGTCCAGAGCTATTCTCGACCGACGCCGCACTCACCCCCTCAATATCTTTTATGATCGCAACGAGTCGTAGCTCTGAGAGTTCAAGGCGCTCAAGGGCAGGCAGTGTGGAGGTGTTCTGGTTTAATGATCGATAACGATTTGGCTGGAAGGGATCGCGCAGCTCCTTCGTATTTTGTGGCTGGATGGGCGGTCGCAGGGGTGGTCGGGGAGGCTTGACTGCGGCGTGCTCGATCTCGGGGGCCTGTTTCTCGCTGTTCACGGCTTTTTTTAGCTCTGATCGCTTGCCCGGAGCTCTTTTTTGTACCGCGGTTATCGGCGGCTCAGGCTGTTGTAAGAGGTAGCCAATCAACAGGATGGCGAAGCAGGTTAGGGTGATGCCCAGGCTTTTTGGTGTCATGGTGCTTTTGCAGGCTGATAATGAACGTAATAGATTGGTGTGATAATCGAAGTTCAGCCCAGGATGTTTCGTAAACCCCCTAAATACCACAATAGTAACTTGATTCTAAACGTAAGAGCATATAATCTAATCTAATGGAAAGACGTATCGGGGTGTAGCTCAGCCCGGCTAGAGCACTAGTTTTGGGAACTAGGGGTCGCAAGTTCGAATCTTGTCACCCCGATTCTTTTTTCCATATTGTCAGGATTCTATATGGCAAGGTTAATAGCTGTTCGAGAGATCCTTGAGGATCGTATCCCAGTGGGCGCGCTGGAGTTAGGTGGCTGGATAAAGACCCACCGCCAGTCGAAGAGGGTCTCGTTTATAGAGCTGTCTGACGGCACCTCTGTTGGAAACTTGCAGCTCGTTATAGATCCGAACCTCGCTGGATACCAGGAGGTTGCTGCCAAGCTCTCGACCGGAGCTTCAATTCGTGTTTCAGGGCAGTTAATACTCTCTCCAGCCAAGGGCCAGAAGTACGAGTTCCAGGTCGAATCCCTGCAGTTAATCGGCGAGTCTGACCCAGAGCAATTTCCACTACAAAAAAAGCAGCACTCCCTTGAATTTCTGCGCGAGGTGCTGCACCTCCGTCCACGCACAGCTACTATAGGTGCGGTGCTGCGCGTTAGGTCTGCGGCAGCCTTTGCAGTTCATAAATTCTTTCAGGAGCGCGGATTCTTTTACATTAACGCCCCTATTATCAGCACTGCGGATTGCGAAGGGGCGGGCGAGATGTTTCGCGTTACAACGCTCGATCCAAGCGCTCCTCCGATATTAAACGGCAAGGTTGATTACGCACAGGATTTCTTTAAAGAGCCAGCGAGCCTGACCGTATCGGGACAACTTGAGGGTGAGGTGTGCGCGACCGGCCTCTCAAGGATCTATACATTTGGACCGACCTTTCGCGCTGAAAATTCAAATACAACGCGCCACCTCGCTGAGTTCTGGATGATTGAGCCTGAGATGGCTTTCTATGAGCTAGAGGACAACATGGCGCTTGCACAGGAGTTCGTGCAGAGCGTGATTCAACAGACGCTAGCAACGTGCTCAAGTGAGATCGAGTTTCTGGCGAGCCAGGAGTGGGTGCAACCTGGACACATTGAAAATCTTCAGACTGTATCGGAATCAAAATTTGCTATAATTGACTATACCGAAGCTATATCTATTCTTCAGGGCAGTGGCAAGGTTTTTGAGTATCCAGTTTCGTGGGGCATAGACCTGCAGTCTGAGCACGAGCGTTTCCTAACAGACGAGCATGTGCGGGGGCCAGTTATAGTTGCGAACTATCCCAAGGATATAAAGGCCTTCTACATGCGCCTCAATCAGGATGAAAAAACCGTGCGTGCCATGGATGTGCTTGTACCGCGGCTAGGAGAGATCATTGGAGGCTCGCAGAGGGAGGAGCGACACGATGTGTTGCTGCACAAGATACGTGCTATGGGGCTCGATGAGGCATCGTATTGGTGGTACCTAGATCTAAGAAAATTCGGAACGGTGCCACACTCTGGTTTCGGATTGGGTTTTGAACGACTCCTAATGTACATCACCGGGATGCAGAATGTCCGTGATGTAATTCCGTTCCCACGTTATCCAGGATTTGCGAAGTTTTAAATAAGCAGTAACGATTGCTATGTATTACAAAGAGCTAATTGAGATGACTGAAACCTACTCGGCGCAGAACTATGCCCCGATTGAGGTAGTGATAAGATCCGGTAATGGGGCCTGGGTTGAGGATGTTGATGGTAAGCGTTACATCGATCTATTAAGTGCCTATAGCGCAATTAACTTTGGGCACTGTAATGCGCGCATTACAAAGGTGGCGCATCAACAGCTTGATACACTAACCCTTGTCAGCCGCGCCTTTTATGCCGAGCCAGTAGCCCATCTCTGTAAGGAGTTGGCGCAGCTGTGCGGCATGGATAAGGTGCTCCTCATGAACTCAGGAGCGGAGGCTGTCGAGACCGCTGTTAAAGCTGTGCGTAAGTGGGGCTACGAGGTAAAGGGCATACAAGAGAACCATGCCGAGATAGTTGTGTTTAAAAATAACTTTCACGGACGAACGACAACCATAGTTGGTTTTAGCTCCTCTGTTGATAGCCAGCGTGGGTTTGGGCCATTCGCCGGGGGGTTTAAGATCCTCGAGTACGGCAATGCGAGTGCCGTTGAGGAGGCCATAAACGAGAACACGGCGGGAGTTATCTTTGAGCCGATCCTTGGAGAGGGGGGCATTATTATTCCGCCAGACGGGTTTATTCGACAGCTTCGAGAGATCTGTACCCGTAAAAACGTCCTGATGGTAGCAGATGAGATTCAAACTGGACTATGCCGTACCGGTAAGGTTTTTGCGTGTGAGCACGAAGAGGTTCATCCGGACATCTACATCCTCGGCAAGTCGCTTGGAGGGGGAATTATCCCGATCTCCTGCATCGCAGCCAACCGCAACATTATGCAGGTCTTTACCCCTGGAACTCACGGCAGCACCTTTGGTGGGAATCCGTTTGCCTGCGCGATAGCTCGCGAGGTTATTGCGATTATAAATGAAGAGAAGCCGCACGAGCATGCAGCAGAGCAGGGTGCTTATTTTATCGAGCGACTCAAAGCTATAAACTCCCGCACTATAAAAGAGGTGCGAGGACGTGGACTAATGATCGGCATCGATATCAATCCAGCAGACGGTACTGCGAAGGATTTTTGTAAGAAGCTTAAGTACGAAGGGGTGCTTTGCAAGGATACCCGCACACAGACCATTAGATTTGCTCCGCCCCTTGTAATCTCACGCCAAGATCTTGATTTTGCGCTGGACAAGATTGCCAGGGTGTTGGGATAGGGGGTAGTTGTTTAGGAGATCCCCTGTAAAGCTTTATCGTCGCGGAAGATCTTTCCGAATTCATTATTAAGAAAATCTGTTAGGGAGATATCTTCGGCTTTGATTAGGCCAGTTCTTCCTTTAAAGCGCCCCTCCAGTAAGAGATCTATTACACCACAGATGCCAGCAGCGGTGGTCGCTTGGATCGCGCCGAAGTGTCGTCCGGCGATGCTCTGGTTGTAGACGGTGCTGGCATAGGTCTTCTGGCGGAATCGACCACCATCCATGCCGGTTGCCTCTACTAGGATCATACACTTGTCCTGAGTGGTGGTTGAAAGGCTTCGTTCCAGAATTTTTTTCAAAGTGTCGCGGTCGTCATGAAATCTCAGATCCTCTAGGAGAAACGCCATCAGATCTCGGTGTCCAGGATAGCGAATGGTTTTATAGTTAAGCTCGCGCACCTTCCCGTTTAAGGTTTGGCAGAGGGTGCCAAGCCCCCCTGATGTGTGAAAGGTCTCGTACTCATCTCCATCGAGTGAGAAGTGTTCGTATCCCTCAAGGGGCGGAACCATGAGCATCTTTCCATCCTGAATTACCTCGCATGGATTGCAGTACTCGTTAATAAGTCCGTCGGTTGACCAGGTCAGGTTGTATTTAAGGCGATTGGTTGGATAGATCGGAAGCGCTCCGACCCGCATCTTCAGGGTGTCGAGGGTATCGAAGAGCTTAGCGAGGTGCGCAGCAGCAATACTGATAAAACCGGGTGCTATTCCACATTGTGGGATAAAGCATGAGTTGGAATTAGTCGATAACTTGGCGATAAAGTGCGAGGCATCAACGTCCTCGGTCAGGTCGGCGTAATGAATACCGAGATCGGCAGCGGCCTGTGCAACCGTTTTATTGCAGGAGAATGGAAGCGCGCTGATTACAAGAGAGCACCCACTAAGAAGCTGCTTTAGAGCTGCTGGATCTGAGAGCTGTAGTTGATGCGCTTCGCAGGCACCCCAGCCCTTGGCAACCAATTGCGCGCGCGCAAGGCTGCCGTCGCACACCCTGATGGTATAACGGCCTGACGAGCCGAGAAGAGCCGAGATGGCCTCTCCGATCTTTCCTGCTCCAAAGAGTGCGACGGTGTGCATGCTGCTAGTTCCAAACAGAAGGGGCCAAAAGTTGACCTCCCCTTACTATAGATTCCTCTCGCAGGCATTTCGCTGCGCATTGCGGATGATCAACTGGCTATAAATAGAACGCCGGTGTAGCTCGGGCGATGGGAGCCATAAAGGTGCGCTTACGGTAATGACACTCAATAGCCCCTAAGGGGCCGATTTGCGGAGCCCGTCCAGCAGCGCAAGCTGCTGGCGCAGCAATGCGGTGGGGGTGATAACAACCCCTCAGGGGTCGATTTGCGGAGC